>NZ_JARRIB010000002.1:300000-414454 GCF_041647995.1 Pyrococcus kukulkanii | reverse complement strand
GGCATAATTCACCCACCGAACTAATACGTATGCTTGGCATTTCGGCAGATAAGCACTATCAGATAATCAACAGGCTAGCATATTGGGCTCCAGCAGCTATTAAGGCTATAGCAGTCATAAGTGCAATAATTACTGGATGTATAGGACTCTATGGAATACTAGGAACAGCAAGAAAATACAATCTCCCAGTAGCCCCATGAAGTTTTATTTTTCCTAGTTTTTGTTTTTATTTGAGAATCTCATCGGGGGAAAGAGCAACGGACGTATTGGAGGTAATCAAAGGTCGTAGGGCTGTAAGAAAATTCAAAGACAAGGAGATTCTAGTGTCCATGACTATTTTCATTTCCTGGCATCCTTGAGCTTCCTATACTCCTCTTCAACTTCCTCAAGGATTCCGCTAACCTCTTCCTCCTCGTTCTCAAACTCTCCAGCAAGCAACCTTCTCCTAGCCTATCCAACCTCCCTCCTTATCTCTTCAGGAGTTAGACTCTTGGCGAGCTCTCTAGCCTCTTCAACCATTATCTGACCCAGGGCTAGGATGACCGCATACTTGATGAAGTCTGAGCGGCTCCTAAACTCCTTCTTCCTTACCAGTTCGTCAATCTTCTTGACCACATACCCTGGGAGCCTCACAGATATTGGGTACTCAGCACCCTCCGCCATCAACCCCACCAACTACAATCTCACTACAATCGTATTTAACATTATCTCCTATAGACACCAACCTTTTCCTTACCATTATTCTGCGAGCTAACTAAATTCCTATCAGCTCTACCGTTTCCGCTACCAGTTGTAGTGCAAGTGGTGCGGTTGGCTTTGCACTCCCGCTCACATTGGAGCCACCGGATCAGCCTCCGGGCCGAACGGAAACAGCCCCAAAACAAAAGCACACTCAAAAACCAAAAAATTCACGATTTACAACCAACAAAAGAAACTACAAAAAGAACAGCCTATTCAAATGCCTCACGAGTGGCGGGTCCCAATGTACCTGTCTAAGTTCCTCGTGAGAGCCGATTTACGGGGAACTCCATTTCCCCTTAAACCCTCACGAGAGATGGGCCTTTACCCATAAAGGAACCTGGTTCTTTTCGAATAAAAATCCAAAACTTTATGAATTTATCCTGGGAGAGACCTTCGATGAACCTAATAAGCTTCATAAACAGGCTCAAAGAGCTTGTTGAAATCGAAAGAGAAGCTGAAATAGAGGTCATGAGGTTAGAGATGAGAAGGTTAAGCGGAGTTGAGAGGGAGAAAGTTGGGAGGGCTATTCTCAACCTGAACGGGAAGATCGTTGGTGAGGAGCTCGGCTACTTTCTCGTCAAGTACGGGAGGAGCAGGGAGATAAAGACCGAGATAAGTGTTGGAGATTTAGTCGTTATAAGCAGGAGGGACCCCTTAAAGAGCGACCTCGTTGGCACTGTAGTAGAGAAGGGAAAGAGGTTCATTGTCGTTGCCTTAGAGACCGTCCCGGAGTGGGCCCTAAGGGATGTAAGGCTTGATCTGTACGCCAACGACATAACTTTCAAAAGGTGGCTTGAAAACCTTGACAGGATAAAGAAGGCCGGCAAAAAAGCACTAGAGTTCTACCTAGGTTTAGATGAGCCCTCAAAGAGTGAGGAAGTGAAATTTGAGCCCTTTGATAAGAGCCTCAATCCAGCCCAAAGGAGGGCCATATCAAAAGCTTTGGGAAGTGAGGACTTCTTCCTAATTCACGGCCCATTCGGGACTGGAAAGACTAGAGCATTGGTTGAGCTGATAAGGCAGGAGGTTAAGAGGGGTAACAAGGTTCTCGCAACGGCCGAAAGCAACGTTGCAGTTGACAATCTAGTGGAGAGGCTCGCCAAAGAGGGAGTTAAGATAGTTAGGGTCGGCCACCCGAGCAGGGTCTCGAGGGAGCTTCACGAGACGACCTTAGCTTATCTGATAACCCAGCACGAGCTGTACGGTGAGCTCAGGGAACTGAGGGTCATAGGACAGAGTCTAGCCGAAAAGAGGGATACTTACATCAAACCAACCCCAAAGTTCAGGAGGGGCTTGAGCGATTCGGAAATCCTAAAGCTCGCCGAGAGGAAGAGGGGAGCGAGGGGATTATCGGCGAGGCTCATCAGGGAGATGGCGGAGTGGATAAAGCTGAACAGGCAGGTTCAGAAGGCTTTTGAAGATGCCAGGAAGCTTGAGGAGAGGATAGCGAGGGACATAATCAGGGAGGCGGATGTAGTGCTGACGACTAACTCATCGGCGGCACTGGAATTTGTTGATTACGATAGTTACGATGTTGCAATAATAGACGAGGCAACCCAGGCAACGATCCCCAGTATCTTGATCCCACTGAATAAGGTTGAGAGGTTCATCTTGGCTGGGGATCACAAACAGCTACCTCCCACGATACTTAGCTTAGAGGCCCAGGAACTATCTAAAACTTTGTTTGAGGGATTAATTGAGAGGTACCCGTGGAAGAGCGAGATGCTTACGGTTCAGTACAGGATGAACGAGAGGATAATGGAGTTCCCGAGCAGGGAGTTCTATCAGGGTAAAATCGTGGCCGATGAGAGGGTTAGGGGAATTACGCTGAGGGATCTTGGGGTTGATGATGAGCTGGAAGATCCCTGGGCCGAGGTTATAAAGCCGGAGAACGTTGTGGTGTTCATAGATACCTCAAAGATCGAGAACAGGTGGGAGAGGCAGAGGAAGGGAAGCGAGAGCAGGGAAAATCCTTTGGAGGCCAAGATAGTTACTGAAGTCGTGAAGAAACTCCTAGAGGTAGGGGTTAAGCCTGAATGGATTGGAGTTATAACCCCATATGATGATCAGAGGGATCTAATAAGCATGAGCGTTCCCGAGGAGATAGAAGTTAAGACCGTCGACGGTTACCAGGGAAGGGAGAAGGAGGTAATAATCCTATCATTTGTCAGGTCGAATAAAGCAGGAGAGATAGGATTTCTTAAGGACTTGAGGAGGTTAAATGTCTCGCTGACGAGGGCTAAGAGGAAGCTGATAATGATTGGAGATTCAAGCACTTTGAGCAGTCATGAGACGTACAAAAGGCTGATAGAGCATGTAAGGGAAAAGGAGAAATTGATCGATGCGAGGGAGTTAATTTAGCTTTCCCTAGCTTCCTTAAGCACTTAAAAAGGGCGTCTAGAATGAAAATTCAAAATAATATCGACGAGGGAACTTTAAGATCATGAAAAGGCTAAAGGAACTCGATGAAATCCTCAAGAACTCAGAATTAACGGATGAGGATGCAATTGAACTAGGCAGGCTAGTCAAGAAGAAAGCAAGAGGAAAAAGGTTGGTATTAACACCTGTGGGATCACATTTCCAAGTTATGCTCTCTGGCTGTCTTGTCTCGAGGCATTAGATTATATTCTTAGGAATCAGTGGGAGTTTCATCGCTGCTTTCCTATAAACAGGATCAACAAAGTAGTAAACTCCTGTATCTTCGTCTTTCTCAACGATAAAAAGACCCTCCATTAAAGTAGTTAGCAACCTACTTAAGGCATCCTCGGAAATTCCAGTACTAACCATATCACTCCATGACGCTCCAAGTGCCAGTAACTTGATAACTTCCCTCGCTTTTGGGCTTCTTCCTTTTAGCAAATTTTCCAACTCCTTTTCCGCCTTCTTAACTGCTTTGTCAATTGTAGTTTTTAGGGCAATTCTATGATCTTTCTCTATATACCTTTTAACTCCGTACAAGTTCAACCACCCAGGTAACGTGCCGAGTTGCTTTATTGCTTCTCTAATCTCCCATTCTTGGTACTCTATCTTGAGCTTCTTGAACCCCGTTTTTAGAAAATCCTCCGCCGTAGTCTCTTTCCAAGGAGCAAGTCGTATATCAATTGGAGGGCGTCCAAACATGGCCTCCCTGTACGTTGACTCAAACATTTTCTTTACAATACCAGAATATGAGCCAGTGAAAATAACAATTAACGAAGGATTTTCGTTAAACACAGAGCCAAGAACTTTAAGAAAATAGTGAACTCCTTGATTTATGCTCTGGACTTCATCGAGAATGAGTACAGTATTGTTAAGCTTGGCTAGTGCATCCGAAAGGATTTTTCTAGCTGGGCTGTTCCTCTTTAGTTTAACAGAGACTCCCACTTTAGCCGTGGAAATGGAGATCCTGGAAATATACTGTGAAAGAGACGTTAAGAGCGATTTTGGAAGTCTTGCAAGTATCTTTTCAGTGGCTTGTCTAAAAGTTTCAGTATCTCTCAGATCGACCAGGACTACTTTGTACTTGTTCTTTTTAGCAAATGCATTAGCTCCAGCTAACGCTAAACTTGTTTTCCCAACCATTCTTGGGCCAAGAATAGCTACCCAGCTACCTGCTTCCAGAGCCCTTAGTAATTTCCTTATATCCTCCTCCCTTCCAAACAACTGGTCGGGTGTTGTCCTAGGTCTCTGGTCGAAGAATATGGGCTTACGCATTGATACCCCCCGAAGTACTTCGGGGGGTATCAACCTATAAAAATCTTTCCTTTATTTAAAAGCTCACCACCGGGTTCTTTGAACCAATAAACCCACATGAGAGGAGATTATAAAAAGGCTGAAGAAACGGCAAAATATAAAAATCAGAGAATGGATCAATGTTTTACCCAAATTAAGCCATAAAAGGCAATAAATTAAATGAGAAGAATAGACGGAAGTTTATACTAAGGTCAAGAGCTTGCTAAGCTATTTTTTGGCTTCCTTAGCCTTAGACTTGCCGAGTATAGGAATTAGCTCTTTCCTGTCTATGTCAATTGTGAAAACCTTAACTCTATCTCCGTATCGTTCCTTCACGTATTTTGCAAATTCAACTAGCTCTTTCTTCAATATCATTGCTGAGGAGGGAGGAATAACTATCCACAACCTAAGTCTATATTCAAGCCTTGTTTCAACGTCCTGTCTCAGCTTTAACAGGAGCACTAGCTCTCCATATAGGGTTTCAACTTCTACTGCGAGATTTTGGGAACTAACGTAGACATCAAGTCTAATATTCCCCAGGGGAAATTCTGTCTTTATGCTCCTTTTTCCCTTTATTCCACTTAGAGCAAAAATATATTAGGAAAAAGGAAATCATCCAATAACCTTCTCAAGCAAACTCAATCCCAATTCTAAGTACTCTTTGGCCTTTTCTTCGCTTTTTGCCTCACTGAATATCCTTATTATTGGCTCAGTTCCACTCGCCCTAACCAGAACCCAGCCGTCATCGAATATTACCTTCGCACCATCCGTTGTATCCACTGTATAACCTTTTTCCCTCGCCATCTCCGCAACTTTATTGACTATCTCATATCTGTCTCCCTCAACGTGCCTCTTCGTCTTTATCTGGTAGTACTTGGGAAGCTCATCTATTAGCTCGCTGAACTTCTTTCCGCTCTTCGCGAATATCTCAACTATCTTAGCTACCGTCATTGCACCGTCTCTTCCCAGGACGTGGTCGGGGAATATCACCCCGCCGTTCTCCTCACCGCCTATCGTTCCGTTGTTCTCTAGGAGTGCTCTAGCAACTACAAGATCGCCAACCTTAGTTCTCATTACCCTAGCATTGTTCCTCTTAGCTATGTCATCCAAGAGGTTTGAAGTTGCAACCGTTGTAACCAGCAAACCGCCACCGTTCTCCCTGAGCACTGCATCAGCTACGAGGGCGAAAGTCTTGTCACCCTGAATGAACCTGCCGTTCTCATCTATGAACACCGCCCTATCGGCGTCACCGTCCTGGGCTACTCCAAAGTCCGCCCCTAGGGCTTTAACTATCTCCATGAAGCCCTTCAGGTTCTCTTCGTTTGGCTCGGGATTCCTCGCGGGGAAGTGGCCGTCGGGATGAGCGTTAACTGAAACCACCTTACAGCCGAGCTCCCTCAAGAGGTACGGCAAAGTCAGGGAGCCGGCACCGTTTGAAGTGTCAACTACTACGAAAGGCCTCCTATTCTTTATCGCCTCAACATCAACCTTGCTCTTTATCGCCTCAATGTAGTCCTTGATTATATCCTCCCTCCTGACCTCACCTATCTCCCACCACTTTGCCCTGTCGAAGTCTTCCTTAAAGAAGAGCTCCTCAACTACTGCCTCTCTCTCCTTCTTTAGTCCCATTCCGTTAGGTTCGAGGAGCTTTATTCCGTTGTACTCTGGAGGATTGTGGGAGGCTGTAATTACTGCCCCTCCATCGGCGTTGAAGTGCTTGGTTGCCCACTGAACCGCTGGGGTTGGAGCGATGCCTACGTCGATAACATCACAACCAACGCTCAGAAGTCCGCTTATCAGCGCGTTCTTGAGCATCTCTCCACTTACCCTCGTGTCCCTGCCAACGACAACTAATGGTTTTTTCCTGCCCTCCCTCTTCAGCATCGTTCCGAAGGCCATCCCTATCTTCAGGGCGAACTCTGGGGTTATCTTCTCGTTGGCGATGCCCCTAACTCCGAACGTTCCAAAGAGCTTCCCCATTTTATCACCCTCGGTGAATAGTAAAGAAAAGTTAAAAGGTTATTCCCTTCCGTAATCGTCTTGTAGCCTGACTATGTCGTCCTCTTCTAAGTACTCTCCGATCTGAGTTTCTATGACTTCCAGAATTACCTTTCCTGGGTTCTCGAGCCTGTGAACTACACCTGCAGGGATGAAGGTGCTCTCCCCTGGCCTCAAGATGAACTCCTTGTCCCCGACCCGAACCTTAGCGGTTCCCCTAACGACCACCCAGTGCTCGCTCCTGTGGTAGTGCATCTGGAGGGAGAGCTTCTTCCCTGGGAGAACTGTTATCCTCTTTATCTTGTACCTCTCTCCCTCCTCTAGAACTGTATAGCTACCCCAGGGCCTATAGGCGGTTCTATGAACTACCGCCCTCTCATCTTTCTGCTCTTTAAGCCTCTTGTATACTTCCTTCACCTTCTGGGTCTCTCCCTTCTTCGCGACGAGCAGGGCATCTCCAGTATCTATTATTACTAGGTCTTCAACTCCAACCGTAGCGGTAAGCCTCTCCGTGAGGATTAGATTGTTCCTTGAATCAACGTTTATGTACTTGGCCTTGAAGCCCCTGACCTTTACCGCGTTCCCGCTTTCATCCTTTTCTAAAGCTTCATAGACCGCATCGAAGCTTCCAAGGTCGTTCCAGTAGGTGTTCAGTGGAACTACAGCTGCTTTGTCAGTCTTCTCCATTACTCCGTAGTCAACGCTTATCTCTGGGGCGAGCTCATATATTTCCTCTATGTTCTTTCCATCCTCAAACGCTCTAACAACTTCGGGGGCATGCCTTCTAGCTTCCTCCATGAAAACGGATGTTCTGAACATGAACATTCCGCTGTTCCAGTAGTAGCCGCTCTCGACGTACCTCTTCGCTGTTTCAAGGTCTGGCTTCTCCTTGAACTCATCAACTAAGTACCCCAGGAACTTCCCCTCTACCTCTATCTTCTCCCCCGGCTTTATGTAACCGTAGCCTGTGTGGGGTTTGGTTGGCTTTATTCCAAAGGTGACGAGGTACTTCTCCGCGAGCTTTTCTGCCTTCTTGAAGGCTTCGATGTAGTTGTCATTAACCTCAATCGCGTGATCGCTTGGAAGGACGGCAACTATGGAGTCGCCATAGTTTTCATCTATGACTTTAAGGCCCCAGTATATCGCGGGTAGCGTGTTCTTTCCAACTGGCTCAAGGAGGACGTTTTCCTCAGGAACCTTAACTCCCAGTTCATCAAGATCATCGAGAACCCTAAACCTGTACTCCCTATTTGTCACTATGAATATCTCTTTCGGCTTTGAGAATAGTAAAGCCCTCTCCATGGTTTTCTGGAATAGGGACTTCTCGTTGAAGAACTTTATGAACTGCTTGGGCATCATCTCTCTGCTTAAGGGCCAGAGCCTCGTTCCTTTACCCCCAGCTAATATCAGGGTTTTCATTCTATCACCTCCAAAACTTCCTCTATCGAGGAGACATTTTTTGCATTTTCATGCCTCAACTTCCCTATGAGAAAGGCCTCATCAACGACATCGAACATGGGGAAGTCATTGTAACCGTCACCAACGGCATAGCTCTTAACCTGATCGAGCCTCCTATATAAGTCTAGGAGAATTTTAGCCGCCTTCCCTTTATCAGAGTGCCCGTGGACGGCATAAAACCTGCTTCCCATCGTAACGTTAAACCCTCTCCCCTTGAGAATGTCCTGCCAGCCGTCCCTGCTCCAAGTGAATATCGTTTCGCTGTACTCCCTTTCCATTGCTAAGGGAACCAGATCAAGGGGCATCTTCGTGAACTCTGCAATTTCTTCCTTTGTAGAGTTTGCATAATATTTGAGGCCGTAGGACGTCTCTAGGGCCTTTAGCTCCTTCCTTATTTCCTCAACCCCAACTCCGAGCTCAACAACTATGTATTCCCTGGTCTCCCTGCCCTGGATTGAAAATGGGAAGTAGCCCTTTGGAATGTAAATTGCACTCCCGTTTTCCACTATGAAGGGTGTTCCCACCTTAAGGTGCTCCCTATAGTACTCTTGCTCTGCCCTCGTCTTTGATGAGTTGAAGATTATTTCATAGCCCCTCCTCTTGAGCTCCTTTATTACTGGTTTGGCCGGCTCAGGATCGTACTCTGGGAGTAGGGTTTTATCCAAGTCAAAGAATATAACCCTGATCATACCTCAAACCTCAGCAGGGTTTCTGCGTTGTCCTCAGCTATCTCAAACCACTCCTTTATCGGAATATCCTTAATTGGCCTCATAATTATGGGCTTTGGGGGCTCTTCGCCCCTCTTAATTATGCCGTGCTCCACCAAGTCCGCGAGGATTCTCTTCTTTAAAGTATTTGAAGCCAGCTTTGAGTGATAGATTGTTGCCAAGCTTAGCAGGATCATCTCCTTGACGTGCTCCTGGCCCTTATCCTCATGGAAGTGGGGGTTCAACGTTTCAATTTGGAATATCTCTATTCCTTGATCGAAGACGTCCTTGAACTCCTCGACCTCTTCCCACTTCCCGAATCTCTCTAGAAGGTAGACTATTTCGTAGGGTTCTATTGAATAGCCCGTAGAGAAGGGCATTATCTCGGCTAACTTCATAGTCATCGCATGCTCTCCCGCGTTCCCTGTTACCATTATCGTTGTTTCAAATGCTGTCTGCTCGCTTATGAGCATGTTTAAATAGTGGTTTGTGATTTCGCTGACCCTTCCCCACTTCTTGAAGTACAGAGTTCCCTTTGTGACTTTAGGCTTGTGCCTCCAGTGAAGCCTTACCATTGTGTAATCGCTCTCACTCATGAGAAATCCCGCTGCATAATCTTTTACGTACTCGTTTACAGAGCCTGGGATGTAGTTGTCTGCATCAACAAATCCAACGTACTCGGCTCCAATCACCTTGGCGAGGAGTATTCCAATCAACATGCCTTCTCCCTTTCCATTTCTTATGTTCCCACTGTTGTCAAGAATATCTGTGTAGCCAACTTCCTTGAATGCCTTGGCGAGTCCAGGATCCTTCTGATGAACCATTATAACTTTAGAGTGAGTTAAGTTGTAGAAGTGCCTCACCAAGTCAACTTCCATCTTGTACCTGTTAGGTCCTTCCCTCTTGCTGTTTGAGACTATTATTATTGGACACTTGTGTGGGATTGCCTTAAGAACGCCATCTACCAAGTGAAGCTTCTCGTTCTTCATTGGCACTATCACTGCCATTTTTCCCAGGGTCTCGTAAATCTTATCTCGAGGGAGGTTAGTTATCGTGTAAATGGGAACTTCCTCGGTTTCGGTATCCATCTTTATAACTTTTTGTAGCTCATAAATTGTTACAGCACCGAAAATCTCCTTGTAAACCGGAGCCTCCAGAAGCATTTGACCACCCAAAAATATTTCGTGTGAGAGTATATAAAGAACTTGCTTACAATATTGGAGGGGGTTGAAGAATGCCCAAGGTCACGGTCAAGGTCTTTGCCACCCTCATAGAAATTATAGGAAGAAGGATGTTTGA
Organism: Pyrococcus kukulkanii; assembly: GCF_041647995.1. Lineage (NCBI taxonomy): Archaea > Methanobacteriati > Methanobacteriota > Thermococci > Thermococcales > Thermococcaceae > Pyrococcus > Pyrococcus kukulkanii. Next base: position 404,540 of record NZ_JARRIB010000002.1, on the reverse strand, counting down.
GGAAGAAGCTTCAACCGTAAAGGAACTTCTTGAGAAAATCTACGCTAAGTACCCAAAGGTTAAGGAAGAGCTTGAGGCGGGGTACATTATCTTGGTAAACGGCCACAACATTGAGCATCTCCAAGGCCTAGAAACGCCTTTAAAGGAGGGAGATATAGTAAGCATATTCCCACCGGCTGGAGGGGGTTAAAATGAAGTTTCATCTTTGGGGTGCTGAAGTTTCGATAGAGCCAAAGCCCGATCTCAAGTACTTATACCTCGAGATAACGAACCGTTGCAACCTTAAGTGTGAGATGTGCTTCAAGCAGTACTGGGAGGATGAAGAGGGAGATATGGACTGGGATCTCTTTTTGAAGATCCTTGATGATGCCGAAGAGTTCCCTGACCTGAAGATGGTGTATTTTGGGGGAATTGGAGAACCGGCAGTTCATCCAAAATTCATGGATATGGTTAGGGAGGTGAAGAGAAGGGGTTTTGCCCTTGGAATGAGCTCAAATGGGGTTCTCCTGACTGAAAGTATCCTTGAGGAGTTTGTAAAGCTCGGCGTTGATATGGTGTACTTCTCCATGGATGCCATACCAACGGCATCTGACATGATAAGGCTCGGCCACGTTACCTCAAAGGTGGTAGAGAACAGGATAAAAACTCTTGTAAGGCTGAAAGAGAAGTACAAGACGGAGAAACCAGTCATTGGTGTTGAGGTGGTTGTGACAAAGGAGAACTATAAGCAATTACCCAAGATGGCTCTTTACCTCAGAAAGCTCGGTGTTGATTCAATGCTCATCTCTAACCTGCTTCCAATGACAAAAGAGCAAGCAAAGCTGATAGCTTACGATGGTAGCGTTGACATGGATCCCATAGTTAAGGAGCTCCAGAGGATAGCAGGAGGAGGGCCCTTCATGAAGATAGCCGAGTTTAAGCTGAGAACCGAGAGGTACTGTGAGTTCGTTGAGAACAACGTTGCGGTTATTAGATGGGATGGAGAGGTTTTTCCCTGCTATCGTTTCCTCCACACTTATCCAGAGGTCATATTTGGAAGGGAGAAGAAAGTTATAGCGCACTCCTTTGGAAACGTTAAAGATAAGAGCCTAAAGGATATATGGATGAGCAGGGACTTTGTGTGGTTCAGGTTTGTAGTTAAAGCTTCAGCTTATCCATCGTGCGTAGATTGTCCGCTAAATACTTCCTGTTCCTTTGTTTTAGATACAAAGCAGGATTGCTGGAGCAACTCACCGAGCTGCGGTGACTGCCTATGGGGGAGAGGAATAATCCTGTGCCCGATTCCAACGGAGTACATGGGGAAGTTCTTATAGTGTTGCCTAGGGAAGAGTGGAAGAAGCTGAAGAAGCTTGATTTGGAACGGATACTCAAGGAGAATATCGAAAAAGTTGAGGAAACCCTATTGGCTGAGTATGAGGAGTTTCTGCTGAGTAAGAAGGCAAAGCTGGAGGAGAAGCTGAAGGAGATTGAAAAAGATCTGGAAAGATTAAAGAGGTTCTACGAGAAGGCGTTACTAGACAAAGAACTTATGATGGAGGAAAGGGATAGGCTTAGAAGGGAGAATAGGGAGCTAGTGGAAAGGCTAAAGGGATCTCGGGGATAACCTTGGATTGTACTCAAGAACTATCTGTCCATCCTTAAACACCCTAACGGTGCCGCTCTCGGAGAGGGTTATTGCTATTGCCTTGGTAACTTTTGTAATAGCCGCAGAGGCTAAGTGCCTACTCCCTAATCCCTGGGGAAGCGTTACTTCAAGGCTCTTGGGGTCAACATCTAAGTACCTGCCCGCGGCCAATATTCTCCCCTTTGAAGTTATTATGAAAGCACCATCTAGGAAAGAGAACTCCTTTATTATTGGCTTGACCTTTGGGTCTAATATATTTAGGTTATGCCCCTTGAAGGGGTTTGGGACTATTTGGTGTGAGTGCTTCATTACCTCCCTCGTATCGCCTATAACGAAGATTGTGCCAACGGGCTTTCCTTCTCTCCCCTCTATGCTGAGCTCAATTGCTATCTCCAAAGTCCTCTGGACTATCCCCTCGTACCTATCGAAAAGCTCATTACTAACTATGCTCCTCTCCTCAACCCTCTTAATGCCAATTGAATCTTCTGTTACGTACACAAACCACTCCCCCTTTTCTATAATCCCCTGCCCCTTTAAGAATGCCGCAACGAGGTTTAGGAGGTTATTTAACCCTATAGAAAGGGGGAGGGGAAGTTTCTTTACATATTCACTCTCTATATCAAATTCCCTTCCAACTATTATTACTGGCCCCTCAAACTCAACGCTAACCTCTTCAGTAGGAGGATAAACTAAGACAATTGCCTTAGCATTTATTTCCTTAGCGAGCTCCTTTGCCTTTCCCAAAAGAATACTGTAAATTTCCACTTGTTGCACCAGTGAGTACTCTTCAGTGCAGCTTTATAAGGGTTTACTAAATTTAAACAGGGTGGAGAGTGTGAGGATAATAGTTGCGATAACTGGAGCAAGCGGGGCTATTTATGGCGTGGAGTTATACAAGATACTAAAATCGATGGGCCATGAGGTTATCCTCTTAGCTTCAGAGACCGGAATTAAAGTCGCTAAATTTGAAACTGGGATCAATATAGAACCTGACTATAAAGAGGATGACCTATTCGCACCTATAGCCTCTGGCTCAAACAAATTCGATGCAATGGTTATAGCACCTTGCTCAATGAAAACACTCTCCGCGATAGCCAATGGATATTCTGACAACTTAATTACTAGGGCAGCTGACGTTGCCCTTAAGGAGAGACGAAAGCTTGTTCTCCTTATAAGGGAGACCCCTTTAAGCTTGGTGCATATCCAAAATATGTTAAAGGTTGCCCAAGCTGGGGCAATAGTCATGCCAGCATCCCCAGCATTTTACATAAAACCCCAAACACTAGACGACATAGTAAGGTTTATAATTGGGAAAATCCTCGACATATTGGGGATTGATCATAATCTCTATCCAAGATGGGGGGTTGAAAATGCCAAATACTCAGCTTGATGACCTTGACAGAGCAATATTAAGGTTACTAAAGTCAGATGCGAGGCTTACAATAGCGGAGATCAGTAATAAAATAGGGAAACCGGAGTCGACTGTTCACTTCAGAATTAAAAAGTTGCAGGAAAGGGGGATTATTAATAAATATACAATAATCCTGGGTGAGCCCTTAAAGCCCAAGTACTTGGCATTCATAATACTTGAGGTGGGAAGGCCAATAATTGAGGATTTCTTGGAGAGGTACGTTGAATATATAACGAAGACATTATCCGCTCTTCCTGGAGTTCTCTTCGTAGCAAAAAGCGGTGCAGATAAGATAATAGCTCTTGTTGGTAAGAACGATAAGGAGGAATTGATGAACTTTATAGAAGACAACATAAAGAGCATCCCTACCTTAAGGAACGTTGTAGTTCTTCCAGTTTCAGAGATAAGGAAGGGTGACGATATAGCTGGCTTCCTTGCGGAGGTTTAAGAATGGAAATTGAGATTAAATTCAGGGTAAACTTCGATGAAATCAGAAAAAAGATTGAGGCCCTCGGTGGTTACTTTTCCCATTTTGAGGAGCAGGAAGATATATACTTTAAAGTCCCTAGGCCAAAACTTCTCCGAGTTAGGGCCATCCACAACCTTGGCGAATACTACATAACATATAAGGAAATTAAGGATGAGAGGAATGAAGAGTTCTATGAAATCGAATTCAAGATAGATGATTTCCAAAAAGCTGTAGAAATGTTCAAAGAGCTTGGGTATGAAATTGAAGCAGTAATAAAGAAGAAGAGGTGGATCTACAAGTTGGGCGATGTAACTTTTGAACTGAATAGGGTTGAAAAGGCTGGGGATTTCTTGGACATTGAAGTAATTGCCAAAGATCCCAAAAAGGCAAAGAGGAAGATATGGGAGGTTGCCAAAAAACTTGGATTAAAAGAGGAAGATGTTGAGCCAAGGCTGTACATAGAGCTTATCAACGAGTAATTTTTATCTGTTGCATCAGCTCCAAGGGTTCTGGATGCTTCTCGAAGTACCTTCTCACGGGTTCAAGCAAGTCTATGAGGTACTCAGCAACGGCATTCTTTAAGTCGAGTGGATGTAGCTTGCCCTCGGCGAAGTCCCTCTTGAGCTCCTCGAAGGTCGTGTAAGTTACATCTCCTCCAAACTTCGCGGGTCTATGCACAGTAAACTCCGTAGGCTCCTCACGGAAGATTATGTGCTCGGCCCAGTCAAGGACTGGGTTATATCTAACTTCCCTCGCGGGACAGAAAGCCTTTCTAAGCTTCTGCTTGATTTCCTCAGGGCTATCGTGGATGAATACTGCTGAATAAGGCTTGCTCTTACTCATCTTCATCTGAGCTTTTATCTCCTTGAACTCCTCTTCACTCTCAATGGGCCACTTTGGCGGCTCCTGCAGTCCAAGGAGTAAGTGGTGGTGAACTGCAACGGGCTTGAGCTTCTCTCCGTTGTGGACTATCGGGTGATACCTCAGCTTTTGAGCAACCTCAATGGCTATGACGTGAGCCTTTCTCTGATCCATCCCTGCGTGGACAATCGTAACCCCTTGGTAGAATATGTCGGCAACCTGCATCATTGGGTAAATCAGTTTGGCGAAGTCTATAGCTTCACCCATCTGTCTGCCCATTATCGTAATCGAACGCATAACCCTGCTCAAGGTGACGTTCTTGGATATGTCAATTACAGTCTGCCAGTAGTCCCCATTTTCAAGTATCTCGCTGGCTAAAACGAACTCCACCCTCTTTGGATCCCCACCCATAACCTCAATGCTCCTTTCCATTCCGACCTTGAAGTATTTCAACGCAACCTCTTGGATCGTCTCAAGGTCTCCACCAAGTTTGTCATTTATCCAACTATGCCAATCAGCAAGGAATACTCTTGTTTTTATTCCAGCTTTTTGGAAGTCAGCTATTTTAGCCCCAGCCATCAGTCCAGTTCCGAGATGAATGTAACCGCTTATCTCAAATCCAATGTAGTGCTGAAGGGGAGCACCAACTTCAAACAGGTACCTTAAATTCTCAACGGTCAAAACCTCTTCGGTGGGCTTCTTCAGCACTAAGTTTATCCTATCCTCGATGTCCATACTCACCACCAGCTTCATAAAGGGTTATGTATTTAAGGAATTTTCGAGGATGATGAACCCTTGCACTGCTGAAAGATGATGATGCTGGACCAAGGCTGAGGGTGAGATCATGATGAGGAGCATACTTATAATCCTCTTGCTGCTTTTCCTGTACATCATAAAGTTCATTATCTCGTCTTTCAGGCTCGTAGCTAGGATCTTTGCGATTCCTCTGAGGGTAACAGTAGAGCTACCAGATAACAAAAGAAAAAACTTGGAAAGGTTTCTTACCTTCCTTAGATACTTTCTCTCAGTTGTGCTTGCTATAAAAGTTGGAGGGACGATTAGTGGGATCTTCGCGTTTTTAGGATTTAATAGTGGGGTAGGATTTGCAAGGGACATCATATACACCCTGCATGATGTGAGGGTTCTTAAAAGCCATGGAGAAGACCCCCTTATGCGTGGATTGGGGGTACTTGCCACGGTGCTTATGGTCGTTGAGATCTCAATTCTCACCAGCTTAACAATCCTCTCAAAAATTCTATCGTTAACACTTTCCCCCTCAACGTACTGGGTTCTTGGTCTTGTATATGGAGGGGCGTATTTGTTGGTGTCCCATAACAATCCGGGCGTCCTTCAGAGAAACTCCCTATTGCTTTTAACGTTCTTTGGCGTTAAGACGGGGAAGGCTAAAGCAGAAGAAGTATCCCGGCAATTATCGAAGCAGTTTTTGCGTTGATGTCTCCCTTTAGAATAAGTTCAAGCAGGTAATACTACCAAGGCGACATTCAATATATCTATGGAGATAGTTTTAAGGCCAAGTTTGCCAAAAATAGGAACTAAGGAGCTGACCTCCTCCCCGCCCTTAAGGGCCTCTTGGGCGTCATGACCCAGCCCTTTAGGGTTTTTAATTGATTTGTGGGCCCACTATTAGCAGTTACCCCTACCGCAAAACGGCTCGGGGTTATCGCCAAGAGGCCACTCCAAGAGTTTAAACCGCCTAGGAGTGGTTTTTGAGAGGACGCCTACCAGCATCCCAACGGGGAGGGACACGAGTGAAAACCCCTCATCTCATCGGCTTTGATAACCTCTCCGAGGCCTTATTACGTTATTGTTTAAAAAGGGTTTTCGGTCTAAAAGAGCTGAACCCTCAATCCCTGCATCCCCGCCCTAAAGGGCGAGGCTCTCAAAAGAAAAAAGTAAACTACATAGTTCATTCCTGGGCCTCTCTTATTGCTTCCCTAACGAGCCTCTCTGCCTTCTCCATTAGCTCTTTGGCATTCTCCTGGGTGTGGGCCTCTAAGGTTATCCTCATTATCGGCTCAGTTCCACTCGGTCTAAACAGGACCCACCACTCCTCGTTTTCTATTCTCACGCCGTCGATATCTATCAGCCTCTTGTACTCAAAGCTCTCCAAAGCCTTCTTCGCTATTATTTCCATGGCTTTCCTCTTCAGCTCGTTCGGACAGGGTATCTTTGCCCTTAGCGTTACGTACCTTGGCACCTCCTTTGCGAGCTCGCTTATTGGGCCAAGTCTGTCTACCATCTCAAGAACGAGGGCCCCAGCAAAAATTCCGTCTGGCGTTAAGTTCCACTGAGGCATTATCCACGTTCCACTTGGCTCTCCGCCGAAGACGCCTCCATGCCTCGCCAGCTCTTCAGCGACTGCGACATCACCAACCTTGGTTCTAACTACTTTTCCGCCGAGATCCCTAACGTAATCATCCAAAGCGAAGCCTGCATCCACGGTTGTTACTACAACTCCTTCCCCGTACTTCCTGAGCATGTAGCCTGCAATGAGGGAGAGCATAACCTCGTACTCAACGAACCTTCCGGTGTCATCCACAACTCCAATTCTATCGGCATCACCATCGTGAGCTATTCCTACATCCGCGTTCATAGCTTTAACAGTTTTAGCCAGCATCTCAAGGCTCTTCGCGTTTGGCTCGAGCTCCCTAACAAAGAACCCGCTTGGATGAGAATTCAGGCTTATAACCCTGTTCCCGAGCTCTCTCTGGAGGTAAGGGCTTAAGATTGAACCAGCTCCGTTGCCTGTATCAACAACAACGGTGTAAGAATCTTCAAGTTTTATTGTTTTTAGAACCTCCTCTATGTACTCATCTCTCGGATCTTCTTTTGTCAGCCTTCCAATCTCATTCCACGGAACCCTCTTAAACTTGTCAGAGTCCATTATTTCCTCAAGCTTCTTTTCCTTATCTGGAGTGTAGGCCATTCCATTCCTGTCCCAGACTTTGATTCCATTGTACTCTGGGGGATTGTGGCTTGCCGTTATCGTTACCCCTGCATCCGCCTCGTAAAGCTTAATTGCGAAGCCCGTAAGGGGCGTTGGAGCAAGACCTATATCAATCACGTTAATTCCAGTAGCGAGAAGACCACTTATAACGGCATTTTTTAGCATTTCGCTACTTGTCCTCGTATCCACTCCAATAACGACGGTTCCTTCCTCAAGGTAAGTTCCTAGAGCAAGACCAACCCTTAGAGCAAGCTCGGGGGTTAGCTTTTCATTAACAACCTCTCTTATTCCACTAGTTCCGAAGTACTTACCCATTCTAGACCCTCCATCATTTTATCCTTTGTAAGATATCGTTCCTTACCCTCACTAAAGCCTTTGCCCTTTCAACGGAAACTGGGTTCTCGGTACTTCCACCTTCCTTAACCCAAGTCCCAACTATGAATCCGTCCGCAAATTTAGCAAGTAAAGGTAAATTTTGAGGATTGACACCAGAACCAACTATAACTGGAACCCCACTTACTTTTTTGACAGTTTTGAGATCCTTCAAGCTGACTTCACTTCCGGTTCTAGAACCGCTTACTATTACGGCATCTGCTCCTCCCCTCTCCACGGTATCAAGGACTGCATCCTCTAGCCGAGAGAAGTGAACCGCATGCTTAACATGAACGTCGGCAAAAACTTTGACCCCAGGAAGTAGCCTTCTCATAAGAGCAAGATCCCTAGCACAACCCTCTATTATCCCCTGATCGGTAAAGGCTACCCCTGTGAGAACGTTCACCCTTATGAACTCAGCCTTCACAGAGTACGCTATTCCATAGGCAGCTACGCAATCATTCCTCAGCACGTTTATGCCTATTGGTATAGACACCTCCCTGCGAACCTCTTTAGCAACAACAGCAAAGGAAGCAACTGTCTCCTTTCCAACCTCCTTGGCAAATGGGTAGTCTCCAAAGTTCTCAACTATTACTGCATCAAAGCCAGCCTCTTCGTACGCCCTTGCATCCCTTGTGGCGTTCTCAATAACATCCCCAAGATCCCCTGAGAACCTTGGGGATCCTGGGAGGGGCCTTAGGTGGACGACGCCTATTAGGGGCTTGCCCTCGAAGTTCATGGATTGAATTAAAAAGTTAAGGATGTAAAGCTTTTCGGTGATTGAAGATGATAGATGCTCACGCTCACGTTGAGTTCTACAAAAAGGATCATGAGGAGATAATCAGGGCGGCTCAAGAGAGGCTCAGGGCGATAGTTGACTCAATAACTGAGTACAGGAAAACCCACGTCTGGAAGAGCTGGGATCTGCTGAAGCCTTATTTCGGTTTTCTCTTCCCTACCCTGGGCTACCATCCGAACGAGGCTAGGAGGGGGAACTGGGAGAAAGTTAGGAAGGTGGAGAATTTCATTAGAGATCATGCGAAGGAGATATACGCGATAGGCGAGATAGGCCTAGACTATTTCCACGCGAAAACAGAAAGGGAAAAGGAGAACCAGAGAAGAATATTTGAGCACTTTTTGGAGCTCGCCGTGGAATTAGATTTACCTGCTGTAATACATGCAAGAGATGCAGAGAGGGAAGCTTATGAACTCGTGCAGAAGTTCGGAGTTAAGGCATATTTCCACGCTTACACGGGGCCTGTAGAGGTAGCGAGGGAAATAGCAGAGAATGGGCACATAATCGGGATAGTAACTGGTATAGTCTTCATACCTGAAGTAAGGGAGGTTGCTAAGGCCCTTGACATTGAAAGCCTCGTTGTTGAGACGGACTCTCCCTACATGAGTCCCTACAGGGGAGAAAGAAACAAGCCCTGGTATGTAATGGTTGCTATCGAGGAGCTTTCAAAGTTAAAGGAAATTCCGAAGCCTGAAATAGAAAAGATAACTGAGAAAAATACAATAGATTTTTTCTCGCTCCCTTTATAGCGAAATTCAAACTTTATTTTTCGCTTTTCGGACATAAGCCTTTTAAAGACTCCTCTTAGAAATTAGGTTGTCCTAACAATATTGGGAGGTGCCTAACTTGTACGTGCCATTGACGGCACTAAGAGAGGGGGAAGCAGGGGTTGTCGTTGACGTTCATGGAGGCCCCAACGCTAGGGCGAAGCTGATAGCAATGGGGATAGCTCCAGGAGTTACGGTTAGAGTCATCAAAAGCAGGGGGCCTGGACCAATGATAATAGCTATCGGTTCATCAAGGATAGCCATAGGCTGGGGGATAGCAAGGAAGATAATCGTCAGGAGGATTTAGCTATGCTGAAGACAATAGCCCTCGTTGGGAATCCAAACGTTGGAAAGACGACGATATTCAACGCCCTCACAGGATTAAGACAACACGTCGGCAACTGGCCCGGGGTTACCGTGGAGAAGAAAGAGGGGATATTCAAGTACAGGGATAAGGAGTTCCTGGTAGTGGATCTCCCCGGAATTTACTCGATGACGGCCCATAGTGTTGACGAGCTTATAGCGAGGAACTTCATACTTGAAGGCAATGTTAGTGTTGTAGTTGATATAGTGGATTCCACATGCCTAATGAGGAACCTTTTCTTGACCATGGAGCTATTCGAGATGGGAGCAAAGAACGTGATAATAGCTCTCAACAAGTTCGACCTCATAAAGAAGAAGGGGGTCGAAATAGACATAAAGGAGATGCAGAGAGCCCTTGGAGTTCCAGTTGTTCCTACGAATGCGAAAAGCGGTGAGGGGCTTGAAGAATTAAAAAGACTAATAGTGATGATGGCTGAGGGTAAAATAACCACGAATCCTGTCATTCCGAAGTACGATGATGACATAGAGAGGGAGATAGATCACGTCTCCCAGGTTCTAAAGGGAACTCCACTGGCCGAAAAGTACCCGATAAGGTGGCTCGCTATAAAGCTCCTCCAAAGGGATGAAGAGGTCATAAAGCTCGTTCTCAAGTACTTGGGTCAATCAAAGATGGATGAGATACTCAAGCACATAGGAGAGCTTGAGCAGAAGTACAAGAGGTCCCTCGACATAGTGATGGCAAGCCAGAAGTACGAGTTTCTTGAGGGGTTGTTGAGAAGGTTCGTTAGGCACCCGGTTGAAATAAGGGAGACTTTGAGCGATCAACTCGATAAGCTTTTGACTCACCCAGTTTACGGCCTTATCTCCATGCTTATCGTGTTCTATATCCTGTTCCAGTTTGTGTTTACGCTCGGTGGACCCCTCCAGGAGTGGCTTGATTCAGCGTTCTCGTGGCTGGGAGATGCAATAGCCCCACATATAACCAACGAAACCCTTAGGGGTCTTATAGTGGATGGAATCATTGGCGGAGTTGGGGCGGTGTTAAGCTTCTTCCCGTTGGTGTTCTTGTTGTTCGTTGGCATGTCGATACTTGAGGATACGGGATACATGGCCAGAATAGCTGCAATGATGGAGAGGTTCTTGAGGGTGTTTAATCTCCCAGGGAAAGCGATAATTCCAATGGTCTTGGCGTTCGGCTGTAACGTTCCTGCCATAATGGCAACCAGAATCTTGGAGAACGAGAGGGACAGAATATTAACGATGCTCGTGAATCCTCTAATTCCCTGTGTGGCGAGGATGGTGGTAATAACGTTCTTGGCGGGAACGTTCTTCCCAGATAAAGCGGCCCTAGTCGCGATAAGCATCTACGCAATAGCGATAGCCCTAGCATTGATTTCTGCATTGATCCTAGGCAAGTTCTTTATCAAGGGAGAGGAGAGCCCGTTCGTTATAGAGTTGCCGGAGTACTCAATACCCTCGTGGAAGACCGTGATAATCCACTCCTGGGAGAGGAGCAAGGAGTTTCTCAGGAAGGCCGCAACGGTGATACTCTTAGGCTCGATCGCTATATGGTACCTCTCGAGCTATCCTCAGCCGGTAGGAACAGGTTTGAGCTATGCTGAGAGGTTGGGGAGGGCCTTTGAACCAATAGCTAGGCTAATGGGCTTAGACTGGAAAGCGGCGGTGAGTCTGATCTTTGGAATAATTGCGAAGGAGAACGTTATAGCAACGTACAGTGTCATCTATGGAGTGAGTGAGGAATCTTTGGCTGGAGCAATGGTTCACGCGATGACCCCTCTTCAAGCCTACGTGCTCGCCCTGGTAACGACGCTATACCTGCCATGCATAGCTACGCTTGCCGCTATAAGGGCTGAGGGAGGAACCAAGTGGATGACGGTTGCCGTAGTGTACAATTTAGCGCTGGCCACCATTGTAGGTATACTCGCCTATGCTATAGGTTCGGTGATCTAAATGGGAAAGCTTGAGGAGTTACTCGAGCTTATGCAGAAGGGCACTTATACAACGGAAGAGATAGCTAAGAGGCTTAAAGTTCCCAAGGAGGAGGTAGAGGGCATGCTCGAGGTACTTAAGTCCCTGGGCTATGTAAGGGAGATAAAAACTTCAAGTTGCGAAAACTGTCCCTTAAGAAAAGTGTGCCCAGGAAAGTGTGTGAGAAGTGGGGTTAAAGCTTACGTTCCTTCATTTGAAGTCTAACTTCCTCTTTCTCTCCTTTTATTCTGACTTCCTCAAGGCAGAGCTCTTCCCACTTTCCATATCCATCTTTAATGAATCTAAGCGTAATCTCTGGCTTCTCACCTTCGAACCTTGGATAAAGTTCAAGTCCTCTAACCTCTGCCCTAAAGATAACTTCAATCCTGTTGCCTTCCTTCCTGCCCCTTAGGTTTTCCACCGTTCCAGACTGTATGAAAGGTAGTTCATCTATTACGGATAGATTCTCGTGACCAGGGATGTAAAGGGTAACGCTTTCTGGTATGTAAGGGGAGCTTCCATAGAAGGCAATCATTATTGAGTTCTCCTTTATCCTTGCTTCTCCAATGTTTTTCTTTCCCTTAACAATTGAGATCTCGAGGTTACTCTCAGACTCCTGGGAAATCTTGATCAGGGTTTCAAGGAGCTTATCTTCTCTCGCCTTAACTCTTACAAGATCCCACTCCCTTTTATACTTAAGAGGCAACTTTTTCTTGGGCCATTCAAACACAAGTTGGTAATTCTTCACTTCACTTCACCTTCTTTATTTTATCTCACTATATATAACTAATCAATTGTGGTTTTGTTAGCGTCATGTTAATAAATTTTTCTTCTGCGAAGAATCGGCTAAAAAGAATAGTTCTAAAGGCGAGAGCTTAAGAAACCATTGAGGTTTATTCTCTGTTCTAACCATTCCCTTGTGAAACCCGTTATCACAAGAGGCACCCTCTTTAACTCAACCACGGACTTAGCCCCCACTAAGAACATTGCATTTTTCAACTCTTCTACATATCCCATAATAATTCTTTTTACGCCCTCAACGTCCCCCTTGGCGGCTGGTTTGAGAACGGGCAGGGCAACGCCAACCAAAGATGCACCCATTGCCAATGCCTTTGCCATGGTAATCCCATCCCTCATTCCACCACTCGCTATTATGGGGAGGTTAGTCCAGTATCTGACCTCGGCCAAGCTTATCGCAGTTTTGATTCCCCAGTCCCAAAATCTCAACGCTAACCTTTTTCCAACTTCGTCTTTTGCCCTATAATACTCAACGCCACTCCAGCTCGTCCCACCTAAACCACTTATGTCTATTGCATCAATTCCAATCCCCTCAAGCTTGACGGCAACCTCCCTAGAGACCCCAGCTCCCGTTTCCTTAGCTATGATAGGATAATCTATGCTCGACTTTATCTCAGCGAGGGCCTCTAGCACGCCTGCAAAGGTCGTGTCTCCTTCAGGTTGAACGCTCTCCTGAAGGGGATTCATGTGAATTGCTATTGCATCTGCCTCTATCTTTTCTATCGCGTGGAGGACTTCCTTAACTCCATATCTCTTTCTAGCGTTTTTGCCAAATTGTGGTGCCCCCAAGTTGCTTACAAGGAACACATCAGGCGCAACATCCCTAACGTAGTAGCTCTCCCAAGTCTCAGGCTTTTCTATCATCGCTCTCTGGCTTCCAACCCCAAAGGGGATGTTTAGCTCCTGAGCAACCTGAGCTAGAGTCCTGTTTATCTTCCAGGCAATTTCACCTCTTCTCGTCCCCCCAGTCATCCCAGTGATCATTATGGGATAATCGAATTTTCTGCCTAGGAACTTTACTGAGAGATCTATTTCTTCCTTATCGATTTCGGGAAGGCACATGTGAATTAAATGAACGTCCTCAAAGCCATTTGAAACGTGAGCCTGGACATTTCTCTTGAGACAATGTTCTATGTGCTCAAACTTTCTGAGAACAGTCTTCTCTCCGTCCATATAGATCCCCGAATAACGCTCCAGCTGAGGGCTTATAAGGTTATAGATTCTAATTATTACACTTAATAGATAGTGAGTGCTTTTACCATTGATAAGTTCAAAATTTATTAATCAGGCGTTGATATGATTAATTAGAAAACTTAAGATGGTGGACCGGGCGGGATTTGAACCCGCGGCCTCCGCCTTGCGAGGGCGGCGCTCTCCCAGGCTGAGCTACCGGCCCACTCCCGATTACCCATAAACCTTTATGGGCTTTAAAAGCTTTTGGAGGATACATTATATTTTTAAAGAGTAATACCATCACCGAGTGGGGTTTAAGCATGGTGGCTATAAAATCGTTTGGAGAAGCAGTGTCCTTCCTAATCTCTAACCCTAAGGTAGTTATGATCCCGCTGATTTTCCTCTTAATCTTGGCTCCAATAAACGCATACGTTCAGAAGAACAACGCTCTCAGATCTTTAGAAAACCTTGAAAAAGGAGATATAATATTTGAGGAGCATGGGACGTATGAACAGCTATCTCCGGATCAGGTAAGGGCTCTTCTGATAATTGCTCTTCTTTACGCACTCCTCCTCTCGGCCGCTCAGTATTCGGTGACGATATATGCCCATCGCAAACATCTGGGGGAGGCCTTAAGCATTGGAGATGCCTTGATATCTGGATTAGAGAATGTAATTTCGGCGTTCATAGTGACCTTAGTGTCGGCTGTTATCTTAGGTCTCGTTGCCATTATTGTCGCGATACCTTTCACCTTAATAATCGGAGTCGGGATCATTGGAGGGTCAAAGACCGTGACAATCATAGGGATGCTGGCCCTCCTGACGATAGAGATCCTTGCACTTACATTTTTTGGGGGAGCGGTATCAGTAATTTTCCCGGCGTACGTTGTAAATGGCTCCATAAGGAAGGGTGTAGGAGAATTTTTGGTGCCTCTGCGGAAGCCAAAATCTACGTTCGGTTTCGGTCTACTTTTAATGCTAACGGTCCTTACTCTCTACATAGTCGCCAGCATCCTCGTATTCATTCCACTAATGTTCTCTCAATCGTTCCTGGGGCTACTTATTGGGGCATTCCTTCAGGCACCAGTAATGGCCTTGCTCCACGCGTTCACATCGGTGGCGTCACTTTCATTCTACGAGAACCTAGGGGAAGAGCTTTTAAACCAGATCCCAAGCACCATGACAGATGTACGAACTTACTGAAGACCTAAAGCTGAGGAAGATAACGAAGTATGAGCTCGATGGAATAGAGGAGAGGGAGGATCTTTTGGTTATTCCTCCCTCTTCCAAAGCTGGACCCTGTGGGAACGGTTGCATATTCTGCTACCTCCTCCAAAATCCTCCCGATATGATATACAAAGTTCCAAGGCACGACACCTTGAATGATCCGGAACTTGAAAATAGGATAAGGTACGCAAGGGAGCACTACGATCTTTGGATAAGGGTTACGGACACTTCAGGAAATGTAAAGTTCGACAAGGACAGAGTTGAGAGCCTGTACTCGGCAGGCCTTGATGAGATTCAGATCTCAGTTCACACAACGAAGAAGGATGTAAGGGCTAGATTGATGAGGAACAGACATGCGGGGAAGCTAATAGACCTTCTCCCCTTTGTAGCGGAGCACTTCAGGGTGATAGCGGACATAATCCTTACCCCAGGGTACAACGTAGAAGATATAGGGGAGATAATTGAGGATCTTGATTCAATGGGAATTCACGAGGTAAGGCTGTTCCCTGTGGGAGTTACGAGGTACAACAGATTTGGCGTTAGATCCTTAACCAAGGAAGAGCTCACGTTTGTAAAGAGGGTGGCCCTGGAAAAGGATGAAGAGCTCGACATCAGGATAGTTATTCCTCCAATATTCTTAGCATTGCTAGGCGAGTTTACAACGGGACTTAAGCCCTTCGATATAGAGCCGGAGATTCCAACTTACATATTAACGGGGGAGCTCGCTTATTCCGAGATGAAAAGGCTGTTCCCTAGAATTAATGTTGTCATGGTCAAAAATGAATTCTTTGGGGGCAACATAGGAACGGCAGGTCTTCTTACAGGTAGGGACGTTCTCAGGGAAGTTGAGAAACTGCCAGAGGTTGACATAGGGCTAATAATATTACCCGAGCTCATGTTCTACGGTGACATGACCCTAGATGGGTGGAGGAGGCAGGACCTGTTCACCAAGATACTGGTGGAGAAGGGTTATATAGTTGAGACGGCACTTGAACCTCAGGAGATACCGAAGGTCATCGAGAAGGTGGCCCTATGATGAGAGAGCTGTTAAATGATTTAATGATTAGAGGATGGCTGGCTGAGGGGATTTGAATGAGGGAAACCCCATACTACTCCTACGTTGTCGGGGAACTTCCAGAAGGGTGTAAGTACTGCGTTAGGGGGGAAAAACTTGTCCTTTTCGTCACCGGCATCTGTCCCAGAAAATGCTTCTATTGCCCTCTGAGCCCCTGGAGGAGGAGAGATGTAGTTTACGCCAACGAAAGGCCGGTTAAGTCCATAGAAGATATAATAGAGGAGGCAAAGATTCAAGAGGCGAGAGGAGCCGGAGTTACAGGGGGAGATCCCTTAGCGAGGCTTTCGAGGACTGTTGAGTACGTTAGAATCCTGAAGGAGGAGTTCGGGGAAAAGTTCCACATCCACCTCTACACTACAGGAATACTAGCCGATGAAAAAGCCCTACAGAAACTTTACGATGCGGGATTGGATGAGATAAGGTTTCATCCCGACTTATTTGAGCCGAACTCAAAGTTCTTGCAGAGGGAAATCGAGAATATGAAGAAGGCCTTCGATTTCTCATGGGACGTCGGAGGGGAAGTTCCTGCCGTCCCAGAGTTTGGGGACAGGATAAAGTGGTTCGCAAGCCTCTTGGACAACTTGGGAGGAAAGTTCCTAAACATAAACGAGCTCGAGTTCAGTGAGACCAATCTAAGGAACCTGCTCACGAGAGGATACAAGCCAATAAGCGATGAGAGCTCGGCTATAAAAGGCTCCCTTGAATTGGGCCTTGAGATCCTGGAGTGGGGCGAGAAGAACACGTCATTGAACTACCACCTCTGCACTGCAAAGCTGAAAGATGCAGTCCAGCTCAGGAACAGGCTAAGGAGGATGGCCAAAAATGTTGCAAAGCCTTACATGGAGATAACTGAGGATGGAACGCTGAGATTTGGAATAGCGGAGTACGAGGATCTTGGGGAGCTGTACGAATTGCTCGTTGAAGAAGCGGGAGTCCCTGAGGAGTGGCTCTACATCAACTGGGAGAAGAGAAGGATAGAGATGCCCGTTGAAGTTGCGGAGGAGCTCGCGGATGCCATCGAGGGGGATGTAAGGTTCTACATAGTGGAGGAGTATCCAACTTGGGACAGAGTTGAAGTTGAGAGGATTCCCCTCAATTAATTATTTAAATTCTTTAGGTTAGTCTAATTTTGGTGGGTAAAGGTGGTTTCAAAGAGGGAGGAGGAATACTTGGAGGTCATGTACCTTCTTCAGAAGAATAAGGGCGTGATTAGGGTTAAAGACATAGCTAAGGTTTTGCACGTTAAGCCCCCAAGCGTCGTTGATGCCCTGAAGAAGCTTGCCGAGAAAGGCTTGGTTGAGTACGAAAAATATGATAGGATACTCTTAACGGAAGAGGGCAGGAAGATAGCGGAAAGGACTTATTCTAAGCACGTCCTCCTTACAGAGTTCTTTACCAATGTCCTGGGAATTCCCCCTGAGATTGCGGAGGAAGATGCGTGCCAGTTCGAGCACTATGTCCATGACATAACAATCCAGAGGATAAAAGAGTTTATAAGCTATGTCCAGGAGCACTGCCCTTACGTCCTGAAGCAGTTCCTAAAAAAGGTAAGGGAAGAATCAGGCAGTGGCAAGGTAGGCGAAGTAGCCGATGAACACGAGGGTCAAGATGTACATTAGTGGGTGTACCTCCTTCCACCTTCCAGTGAATACCTTGAGTAGGGTGTAGCTTATGAAGCCAACTCCAATTCCATCGGCTATTGAGTAAGTGAAAGGTATCGTTATCAACACTAAGAACGCTGGAATTGCTTCAGTTGGATCGCTGAAGTCAACCTCCTTGAAGGCGCTCATCATGTAGTAACCAACTATCACTAAGGCGGGAGCCGTTGCGAAGGTTGGAATGGCCTTCGCTAGTGGCGCGATGAAGAGGCCTATTGCCAGGAATAGGAGGCCAACTATGACGGCCGTAAATCCCGTTCTGCCACCCTCCTCTATGCCTGCCGCACTCTCGATGTACGTTGTGACGGTCGAGGTACCGAGTATTGCACCGAACGTAGTTCCTATTGCATCCGTGAGGAGAACCTTCTCTGCATCTGGTATCTTACCCTCCTTGGTCAGGAAGCCCGCCTTGGCACTCAAACCGGTGACCGTTCCAAGGGTGTCGAAGAAGTCCACCATGAAGAATGCAAAGACTACTCCAAGGGCTCCAGCATTGAGTAAGCCGTGGAGGTCAAGCTTCAGGAAGGTGTAGCTTATTGTGGGCATCGAGAACAACTTCTCTGGCCAAGGAGCAACTCCTGTTATCCATCCTATGATGCTAGTTGCAAGTATCGATATCAGTAGTGCACCCTTGATCCTTAGACCGATTAGAATTGCCGCAACGAACAGACCGAAGAGGAACAGTAGTGTTTCGGGCTTTGCCAATGCATGGGCATTAAGGCCTGTAAGTTTAAGGATTCCCTCCTCTGTTGTTGCCGCTGTCAGAAGACCAACATCATTAAGCCCTATGAAAGTTAAGAACAGCCCAATACCAGCACCAACAGCGTACTTCTGGCTCAGGGGAATTGCATGGATTATTGCACTTCTGACCTTGGTCACGCTTAGTATTATGAATATTATACCCTCAATGAACACCGCGGCCAGCGCAACTTTCCATCCGTACTTGGGAGCTACCGTAAAGGCAAAGTACGCGTTGAGCCCCATTCCTGGGGCAAGAGCGAATGGTTTCTTGGCATAGATTCCCATTAGTATAGTCGTGAGGCCTGCGGCCAACGCTGTCGCAGTAACGAGTGAATCAAATGCCTCCTTGCCCATCGCTGCACTAAGAATTGAGGGGTTTACGAAGAGGATGTAAGCCATGGTCATGAATGTTGTCAATCCGGCAAGGATCTCAGTTCTAAGATCAGTGTTATACTTTTCAAATTCAAAATACCTCTCAACCCAGCCCATCCGGGCACCTCCGATTGCCTTTGTTTTGTCAAAGAAAAGAATATTTTTAAGATTTATTTTACAAGTTTATGGCAAAATTTCAAAGTTTCAAGAATTGAAAAGATTGGATTCACCCAGTAGCCCCCTTAAGCGCATCTTTACAGGGGCAATTCCTTTCCTTTGGGATAAGGGGAATTGCATGAACTATTAACGAGACTATCTCCCTCGTTTTCTTCTGCATCAACTCAATCACTTCAGAGTGAGTTAGCTTTTGATGGCTTATCCCCGCGGCATAGTTGGTAACTATCGCAACGCTGGCGTAGCACATCTCGAGCTCCCTTGCAAGTATCGCCTCAGGGCACTGAGTCATCCCTACTACGTCGCCACCCAGGATTCTGTAAGCTCTGATTTCGGCAGCAGTCTCAAATCTAGGACCTTCAGTACACACGTAAGTTCCCCGAGGGTGGTAGGGGAGGGCTAGGTTCTTTGCGGCAGTTATTAGTGCCCTCCTTATCTCGGGGCAGTAGGGTTCCGTAAAGTCAACGTGGGCAACGAACTTCCTATCGTGGGGACTTTCTTCTCCATCATAAAATGTCCTGGGCCTCGAAACAGTAAAGTCCATGAGCTGGTCAAGAACTATGAAATCTCCAGGTTTCATATTTGGGTTTAGGGAGCCAACCGCTGAGGTGGCAATAATCCTCTCAACCCCGAGCTCGTAGAGGGCCCAAATGTTGGCCCTATAGTTTATCTTGTGGGGAGGGATTGAGTGTCCTCTTCCATGCCTGGCGAGGAAAACCACTTCCTCTCCACTTATCCTTCCGATGGTTACGGTTACTTCACCGTAGGGAGTCTTCACTACTTCCTCCCTTTTATTCTCTGCAGGGAAGTCGTAGACTCCAGAACCTCCTATGACGGCTATCCTGGGCATGATATCACCAGTAAGAAATTTAAGTTAGGTTCTTTAAAAGGAAGTAGGTGGGCCGGTAGTTTAGCCAGGATAGAACGCCGCCCTCCGGAGGCGGAAGTCCCGGGTTCAAATCCCGGCCGGCCCGCTATTTTCTGATAAACGCATTTCAATCCTTAACTTTCAAAATCCGACCTCCCTTTGGCCCTATAAAAAGAAAGGGAAAATATAAAATTCCCCACCAGTGGAGCGCGATCACTTAAAGACTAAGAGAAGGCAAGTTTTAAGGGATCCCTATCCAATACTATGTACTCGGCCTTAAACCCTGGCTCAAGCTTTCCAATGTCCCTAGCCAGCGACACGCTGGCTGAACCGTAGGTATAGAAGTGCAGGGCTTCATCCATAGATAAGGCTTCACCCTTCGTCAGCTCGTACAGCTTAACCTTGCTTTTACCCCTGTTCACAGCGGCATCTACAGTCAACCATGGATCAGCAGGCTCTATTGGCGCATCCGTACTGAACCCGAGCTCAGCGTACTTGCTTAAGGTTTTGAACCTGTAGACCCACTTAGCCCTCTCCTCTCCAACCCTCTCAACGACCCACCAATCGCTGATTATGAAGTGGGGCTGAACCGAGAGCCTAATACCCAAATCTTTGATCCTCTCAAGCTGATCATCCCTGACTACCGATGCATGCTCTATCCTCCCTGCGAATTCAGTTTCTTCAAACGCATCCAAGGCAACGTCAAGTGCCTTATCACCTATGGCATGGATAGCAACGTCCAAACCCAGGGATTTAGCCCTCTCAATGACGCTCACTAGATAATTCTTATCGGCAACGAGCTGGCCCGAGGTGGAAGGATCATCCGAATACGGCTCACTAAGAAGGGCGGTTCTCGCACCTAAGCTTCCGTCTGTGAACAGCTTAACTCCCGCTATTACCAACCTCCTACCCTCAAATTTTCCCAGGCCAAGGGACTCAAGCTTGTCTAGCAATTCAGGATTTAGGTATGCAAAAACATTGAGTCTAAGTTTTCTCTCCCTCTCAAGTTCGAAGAGGGCTTTGAGGGCTTTCTCGTTGACGCTCATGAAGTCCACGGAGTGAACTCCCAAGTTAAGTAGGTGATCCTGGGCTCTTAAAATGTAGTGGGCATAGTCATCAACAGATAAGACTTTTTCATTTATCACTTTCCTAGCTTCCTCAAGCGCCTTCTCCTTTATCAGTCCCGTAGACTCATCGAAGTCCTCTGAGGGCTTCAGATTCAAGAGTTCAAGCATCTTAGAGTTTGCCACGGCAACATGAAAGCACTTCCTGTATATAAACACGGGCCTATCTATACCATCGAGGTCATCCCTCGTGGGCCACCTGCCGAGCTCGTCTTGATCCCACCCAAAGCCGAAGATTATCTTTGCCTTAGAGGATCTTAGCTTGTTCACGAGCTCCTCTATTGATTTAACCCCCCTTAAATCTACCATTTCAAGGCTCATTCCAAGTTCGTCTAAGTGCAGATGGGAGTCAAAGAACGCTGGCATGACGAACTTACCTTTAAGATCAACCACTTCTCCATCGGCCATCTCAGCTATTTTCCTTGCCACTTCACCCTCTCCGGCAAATACTACCCTATCATTTGCTATCACCAGACCCGAGACCCTCTTAACAGGGTTAAATGAGACATAGATCACACCGTTAACTAGGGCTCTCATACTACCACCAAATATATTACATGATGAAAATTTTTAACTTTCATGAATACAATCAGATGGGTGGCTTAACGTGAAGAAGCTACTCATGGGAAATGAGGCCATAGCTCATGGTGCATTAGAAGCTGGAATCGCGTTCGCCACCGGTTATCCTGGGACGCCATCAACTGAAGTCATTGAAACGATAGCGAGGCTAAAGCCAGAGGTTTTTGCTGAATGGGCACCAAATGAAAAGGTAGCTTTGGAGGAAGCCGCTGGAGTTTCTTATGCCGGGCTCAGGAGCCTAGTAACTATGAAATGTGTTGGCTTAAATGTTGCGGCCGATCCCCTCATGAGCCTCGCATACTCTGGGGTAGAAGGGGGTCTTGTAATTCTTGTGGCAGATGATCCTGGGCCACACACAAGTCAGACTGAGCAGGATGACAGGTACTATGGAAAGATATCCCTCCTACCAGTTCTAGAACCGTGTGATCCTCAGGAGGCCCATGATCTCATAATTTACGCCTACGAGCTGAGCGAGCGTTATAAAGTGCCGGTAATATTCAGAACGACCACAAGGGTCAACCACACTACGGCCGATGTCGAGGTTGGGGAATTTAAGGAGCTGAAGAGGGAACCAAAGTTCAAGAAAGACATCGAGCGTTATGTTAGGGCGAGCATGGAAGGCAACAGGAAGAGGCATCAGTGGTTGAACGAAAACCTAAGAAAGATCGAAGAGGAATTCAACTCAATGCCATTCAACTGGGTTGAAGGGAACGGGAAGGTAGGAATAATCGTCGAAGGTGCTCCATATAACTACGTTAAAGAGGTAGTACAATCCCTCAATGAAAGCTTTAAGATACTAAAGCTCTCAACTCCCCACCCACTGCCAAGGAAACTTGTCATAGAGTTCCTGAAGAGCGTGGAAAAGGTGATAGTAATAGAGGAAGGGGGCCCCTTCTTAGAGGAGGAAGTTAAGGTAGTTGCATATGAAGAAGGCTTGAGGGTTCCAATATACGGGAAGAGGACAGGCCACCTACCCCTAGAGGGAGAGCTGAATCCACGGCTAGTGAAAAATGCCCTGTTGAAGATCCTGGGGAAGGAGCAGGATGAAGTTGAGATACCCCAGGAGGTTAGAGAGGCGGAAGCGTTAGCTCCCAAGAGGCCCCCCGTTATGTGTCCAGGCTGTCCCCACAGGGGTAGCTACAGGGCATTGCTGGATGCTCTAAGAGAGCTTGGCTTCGGAAAGTTCGATGTTCCGGTTCACGGTGACATAGGCTGTTACGCACTCTCACTGCTACCTCCCCTCGAGGCAATATGGACGGAGTTCGTCATGGGTGCTAGTATAAGCCTTGCCAATGGACAAAGCGTGGCAATGGGCAAGAAAATAGTCGCAACGATAGGAGACTCAACTTTCTTCCACAACGGAATTCAACCCCTAATAGATGCAGTCTACAAGAACCTTGACGTTCTAGTGCTAATCCTCGATAATAGAACCACTGCAATGACGGGTCACCAGCCACACCCAGGAACTGGTGGAAGTGAAACCGGAAGGAAGTTCCAGGAGATTGACATCGAGGCCTTGGTTAGGGCCATTGGAGTTAAGTACGTTAAAACGGTTGATCCCTACGACCTTAAAGCGACGAAAGAAGCGATAAAAGAGGCAATGAAGGTTAAGGGACCCGCAGTAATAATAGCAAAGAGGGAGTGCGTAATTCCAGTGATAAGAAGGGGTGAGATAGGGGAGATACCAGTGGTGATAGAGGACAAATGCACGGGCTGTAAAGCGTGCATTCTCCTGACTGGCTGTCCAGCATTAGTTTATGATCTAAGAACGAGAAAGGTAAGGATCGACAATTTAATATGCACGGGTTGCGGAATCTGCAATCAGATCTGTCCATTTGATGCCATAAAGTTCCCAAGTGAGATCGAAAAATCTTAGATCCCTCATTTGTTCTCTTTTTATTACAATTAGCCCCGTATACACTCCTAAAAAAGAAAAATACCTGGCCTGCGCGGGTTGGAAATGTTTAGTAATCTTTCGTTACTAAATGACTATAGGACATATATAACATGTGAAAATGTTACGAAGATTTTTCGATAATATCGGTAATATCTCCAGATGGGGATATAAAGGATATGGGAGGAAGGAAATTGTCAAAATATAGTTTATGGAATAATTTTACCGTCTACAAGCAAAACATCCATCATAGTAGCGTAGCTTGCGGAATTAAGGGAGATGAAAGCAACTCGGAGGGCATTGTATAAACTCGTCTTAGCGTTCTCACAGGTTCTTTAATTTTAGGGGGAGATGGACAAAAAGAAAGGATCCCTTGCCGAAAAGCTTATAATATTGGGGCTTTTCTAGGGGATATTAGAGGAATTGCACTAAAAATCGCGCCTGTTCCAATAAGACTAAAAGAGAATTGAAACCGATGAGCACTTCACTACTGTCAAAATACCCGAGTTCCCTGGTTCCAATAAGACTAAAAGAGAATTGAAACAATGGAACGTTAAAAGGGGATGCGTATTATAACAATAGTTCCAATAAGACTAAAAGAGAATTGAAACATTAGTGAGTTGAAGGCAATTTTGTTGTAATAGGCTGTTCCAATAAGACTAAAAGAGAATTGAAACATATACATACTTACTATACATCAAGGCATACAGAGAGGTTCCAATAAGACTAAAAGAGAATTGAAACATCTAGCTCGTGTGCTATGTACTTTCTTGTCATCTCAAGTTCCAATAAGACTAAAAGTTCCAATAAGACTAAAAGAGAATTGAAACCCGACAACATCGTCCTCCTCGGTATCGTCGTCGAGCCCGTTCCAATAAGACTAAAAGAGAATTGAAACTCCCCCAACACCTTTACCAGCTCGCTTGGTTTTAGCTCGTTCCAATAAGACTAAAAGAGAATTGAAACCAAGATAGACGCGATCAACATCTTCATCTTCAACTACGTTCCAATAAGACTAAAAGAGAATTGAAACATTGCACAGTCAGTTGCAGTAATAGTTTTGTCAGTGTGTTCCAATAAGACTAAAAGAGAATTGAAACCTTGAAATACCAGTGGATTTAGAGCTTCCAGATGGTCAAAGGTTCCAATAAGACTAAAAGAGAATTGAAACTGGGTGTTTTTGGCAGAACTCGGGGCTCCAAAAGAGGTTCCAATAAGACTAAAAGAGAATTGAAACGATCCTGGACAGTAAAGTATAGGATATCTCTCGTGATGCTTGTTCCAATAAGACTAAAAGAGAATTGAAACTTAACCTTAATGTAACCCCCAACCACCGCAACACTCGGTTCCAATAAGACTAAAAGAGAATTGAAACGAAGCAATAGAGAAATATAATTTAGATGCCGAGTGTTCCAATAAGACTAAAAGAGAATTGAAACAAATGCCTCCAACTCCCAAACCCGTAACATATGACAAGTTCCAATAAGACTAAAAGAGAATTGAAACGGAAGTAGAAAATGCAAAGGAGATAGGCAATGAGAGCGTTCCAATAAGACTAAAAGAGAATTGAAACCAAATTTTCGAGGACTATGACGTTTTCACGGGGACTAGTTCCAATAAGACTAAAAGAGAATTGAAACTCAAGCAAATAGCACAAATTTACAGGGGAGCAGTGGAGTTCCAATAAGACTAAAAGAGAATTGAAACAAGAAGTCTGGCTCCAAAATCACGGAAGGATACAAGGTTCCAATAAGACTAAAAGAGAATTGAAACGAAGGGAGAATCAAACTCCTCCTGGCCAGATGGATAGGTTCCAATAAGACTAAAAGAGAATTGAAACTAGACGCCTGTCCTCGGGCTTCATCTCCAGCAAGTCCTCGTTCCAATAAGACTAAAAGAGAATTGAAACTGAATATTGCTATGTTCTTCGAGTGGAAGATTGGCTGTTCCAATAAGACTAAAAGAGAATTGAAACACTATACCACTCAACCACACCATTCTCTACCCTGAGCGTTCCAATAAGACTAAAAGAGAATTGAAACCTATTGTGACGGGAGGAGCACACTTTACTATATTACCCCGTTCCAATAAGACTAAAAGAGAATTGAAACTAGGTAGGTAAATCCAGAATGCCCTCTTGTGCCCTTGTTCCAATAAGACTAAAAGAGAATTGAAACTTAGGAGCTGCTGGATCTTCTCGATATAAATGGCCTTTCCAAGTTCCAATAAGACTAAAAGAGAATTGAAACTTACAACAACACCTCCAAGAGCTTCTTGACGGAGGGGAGTTCCAATAAGACTAAAAGAGAATTGAAACACAGTCTCATGCCTGTGGTTTTCCTCCTCATAGTATGGTTCCAATAAGACTAAAAGAGAATTGAAACAGTACGGCAAAATCTGATCTGCTGAGGTTCACTGCAGTTCCAATAAGACTAAAAGAGAATTGAAACTGAACAAATCCCACATGTCAGAGCTCTTTATGATAATGTTCCAATAAGACTAAAAGAGAATTGAAACCTGATTATCATACAAGTATGCCTAGCCTCAATAATGAGTTCCAATAAGACTAAAAGAGAATTGAAACTCTAAAATTGAATTAACAATAATCTCATTTATCTTTTGTTCCAATAAGACTAAAAGAGAATTGAAACGAGGTTTTATACACCAAGTTGGCAGACGGGAAGTATTAGTTCCAATAAGACTAAAAGAGAATTGAAACCGCACACGCTAGCACCCTCTTGAACATGTAGTAGTCGGTTCCAATAAGACTAAAAGAGAATTGAAACGGCGGTGGTGGGAACCGGCCGGCCGGGTGCGTGTGGGTTCCAATAAGACTAAAAGAGAATTGAAACAGATAAAAGTGCTCTACAATAAGGAAACAAGCTGGTGGTTCCAATAAGACTAAAAGAGAATTGAAACTTTGGAGTTTAGGCATTGCTGCTATTTCAGGTCTGGCGTTCCAATAAGACTAAAAGAGAATTGAAACGTTCGAGACAGTAAGAGAATCAGGTGGTTTCTCAAAGGTTCCAATAAGACTAAAAGAGAATTGAAACAACAGGTAAGTGGTTCTCTTGATGACCCTCACATCCAGTTCCAATAAGACTAAAAGAGAATTGAAACCGTTTCAGCCCAACTACTGCCCTCTTGTTAAATAGCCTATCCGTTCCAATAAGACTAAAAGAGAATTGAAAGCTCGATACTTGCATTCAAGCTCAAAATCCTCGACCCCAGGTTCCAATAAGACTAAAAGAGAATTGAAAGATTATGTAGTTGCCTGTGATTGACGAACCGTAATCGCGTTCCAATAAGACTAAAAGAGAATTGAAAGGAAGGTAGTGGAGGAGATCGCCAACTTCATAGCGGCATTGTTCCAATAAGACTAAAAGAGAATTGAAAGCTCGAAGAGGCACAATACCGCTTGGAGAGGCTCAAGATCAGGTTCCAATAAGACTAAAAGAGAATTGAAAGGATGATAACGAGGATAAAATCAGTGAAGAAAGTGCGTTCCAATAAGACTAAAAGAGAATTGAAAGTAGATCTTCTTTAGAAATTCTGCAAGCTCCTTGACCGTTCCAATAAGACTAAAAGAGAATTGAAAGCTTAAAAACAAAAACTAGAATATTGCCCCCAGTAAGAGCTAAAATAAAAATCCAAAAAAGAACAGACAGGAGATCACATGAACTCCTCAAGCCCAAGCTCCTTAAGCTTCTCCTCTGGAATTCTTCCGTCTTCTGTCCATCCTCTGAACTTGTAGTACCTTGGTAGCATCTCCTTGAGCCTAACCACGTGTCCCTTATGTGGACCCTCTGGCATTGGCTCTTCAAGGAGCCTCTTAGGTAATGTGTCCTCCTTGAGTGGATCAAGACCAGCTTTAAGGTTAAACAATCTCTCGGCGTTCCAT
This sequence comes from Pyrococcus kukulkanii, assembly GCF_041647995.1. NCBI lineage: Archaea > Methanobacteriati > Methanobacteriota > Thermococci > Thermococcales > Thermococcaceae > Pyrococcus > Pyrococcus kukulkanii. The sequence continues at coordinate 377,376 of NZ_JARRIB010000002.1, read as the reverse complement.
ATTCTCTCTCCTATCTTGAGGTAGTCTTCGGTTGAGAAGTCCCAGCCTAGCGCTGCATTTAGGAGATCCCTGTAGTCATCAGCCCCAAGTCCAAACGTTGTGAAGACACAGAGGCCAGCAGCATCAATTAACGCCGTAAGATCCTGGAACAGGATGACCATCTTAACCTTCTCGTCGCTTATGTCGTGCGGATCCATCTTGTATGGGTAACCCAGGATCTCAGGGCTTATCATGTACTGCTTGATGTGACAGCCTCCCCTGTTGTTGGTCGCGTAACCAAGTCCGTGACCCTCGGCACCTCTCGGGTCATAGGCTGGAAGTTCCTGCTTTTTAACGCCCATGAAGTACTCGAGGCCATTGAACTTTTCAGCCAACCTGTAGCCTCCCTCTGCAAGGACATCGCCAAAGCCCTCCCTAGTTGCTATCTTGTGGATCCAGTAGTGTAGCACTTCAGTGTTGCCGAACCTGAAGGGCGGAACGTTGTCTCCTCCGATGTCTTCTTGCTTGAGCAGGCCCCTCTCGTAGAGCTCCATCGCTGTTGCTAAAGTTCCACCGAGGCTTATCGTGTCCATTCCGTACTCATCGGCGAAGTGATTAGCTTCGATTATCGCAGCTAAATCATTAATCCCAAGGTTGGCACCTAAGGCCCAAGTGCTCTCGTACTCCGGTCCCTCGGTAACTCCTAGGGTTGGCAACTTGTTGACCCTTCCACAGCCTATTGGACAGGCAAAGCACGGCTTATTCTTGATTAGATATTTAGCGGCCATTGCCTCACCGCTCTGCTCGTAGGCATATTTGAACACTCCAGTCTGGAAGTTTCTCGTTGGGTAGAGTCCGTTCTCGTTAATTATGTTCACGAGAACGGCGGTTCCATACTTCGGCAACCCTCCACCGGCAACTGGATCCTTCTTGAGCTTTTCAATCTTCTCCCTGACTACCTCCATGAACTTCCCTTTGTCAGCGACCTCCACCCTCTTGTGTCCCCTAACTACTATTGCCTTGAGATTCTTGCTTCCCATAACCGCTCCAACTCCACCTCTTCCCGCGGCCCTGTGTCCATTGTTCATCACTGCTGCAAACCTAACTTTGTTTTCTCCGGCCGGTCCAATGGAGGCTATCTGAACGTTCTTGTCCCCAACTTCTTCCTTTAACTTTTCCTCGGTCTCGCTTACGAGCTTGCCCCAGAGGTGGGAGGCGTCTCTAATTTCAACGCTCTCTTCGTTAATGTAAATATACACGGGGTGGTCTGCTTTCCCCTCAACAATTATGGCATCCCACCCTGCGAACTTAAGCTCAGCACCAAAATAGCCGCCCGAGTTTGCCATCGCTATATATCCCGTCAGGGGGCTCTTGGTTATCACCATGTACCTTCCGCCCGTTGGAGCAGAAGTTCCCGTTAGCGGGCCCGTTGCAAATATAAGCTTGTTCTCTGGACTGAAGGGGTCAACCTTTGGATCCATCTCCTTGAGAAGGTAGTAGATCCCAAAGCCCCTTGTACCAAGCCATTTCTTAGCAAAGTTCTCGTCGAACTTCTCTTCCTTAATCGTCCCATCAGAAAGGTTTACTCTTAGAATCTTGCCCCAATACCCATACATAGAGAGCACCGAGAACTATCTTTACATTTATCCATATAAAATTTTGCGAAAACAAAATAAGTCCCGGAAAATTGTCATGTTAAACAGTTTTGCTAACCCCAAGCCACTTATCCAAGGTCTGGGGATTCCTCCTCCGCTCCCTAAGCGTTAGTACGTAGAGTCTTCTCCCATTCTTTGCCCTTCTTATCGTAAGTTCTCCAATGCTTTCTAAGAACAAGAGAACCTCCTTAGCTTCCCTCTCCTTTAATCCAAGGGCTTCTTCAACAACTCTCCAGTACGGCTCAGAATCGGCAATCTCAATGAGCTTTTTGAGTATCTTCTTTGCAACTTTAACTTTCTCATCCCCCAATGAGACTTTGAATTTCTTGTACTCAAGCATAATACAATAATTAAAATACAACCTTAATTACTTTTCTAATTCCTGGGATTTCTGCTGATAAGCATATAAAATAATAACGTTTAACATTTTGGAAATTCTTCAAAGTGTTGACACTAAACTTCCCCCTGATTAACTATAAATGACGAGTTTTTGAGAAAAATCTTGACCTTTATGAAGTGAAAATTTTATAAAAGTGAAATCTGAGATCTTGACGGTGATAACATGAAAGCTGTAATTCTTGCGGGAGGTTTTGGAACTAGATTGAGGCCTATTTCATCAACAAGACCAAAGCCAATGGTTCCCGTCCTCGGGAAGCCTAACCTTCAGTACATTCTTGAGGCCCTGGAGAAGGTTAGCGAGATTGACGAGGTTATACTTTCAGTACACTATATGAGGGGCGAGATTAGGGAGTTCATTCAGGAAAAGATGCAAGACTATCCTAAGGACATTAAGTTCGTTAATGACCCAATGCCTCTAGAAACCGGTGGAGCCTTGAAGAACGTTGAGGATTACGTGAGCGATGACTTCTTGGTTATCTATGGTGACGTGTTCACGAACTTCAACTACTCCGAACTCATAGAGGCCCACAAGAAGAACGATGGGCTGATAACAGTTGCACTAACCAAAGTGTATGATCCAGAGAGGTTCGGTGTTGTTATCACGGATGAAGAGGGCAAAATTATAGAGTTCGAGGAGAAGCCCAGGAAACCAAAGACGAACCTAGTTGATGCAGGAATTTACGTGGTCAACAAGGATGTTCTGAAGGAGATACCAAAGAATAAAGAGATCTACTTTGAGAGGGAGATTTTGCCAAAGTTCGTAAGCCAAGGCTTAGTTTATGGATACAAGATGCCAAAGGAATATTATTGGGTTGACCTTGGAACTCCGGACGATCTGTTCTATGCTCATCAGATAGCCCTTGACGAGCTTGCCAAGGAGAATGGCTACCTCATCTTGGGGGAGAACGTGGAGATTCCTGAGGATGTTGAGGTTCAAGGTCCAGTGTACATCGATAACAACGCAAAGATAGGACATGGGGTCAAGATAAAAGCCTACACGTACATAGGCCCGAACACGATAGTTGAGGAGAAGGCCTACATTAAGAGGTCAATACTACTTGGCAACGACATAGTGAAAGAGAGGGCCGAGCTAAAAGATGCAATCCTGGGAGAGGGAGTCGTCGTTGGGAAGAACGTCATAGTCAAGGAAAACGCAGTTGTGGGAGACTACGCAAAGATCTATGACAACCTTGTGATCTATGGAGCAAAAATACTCCCATGGAAGAAAGTTGAAGAGTACGAGGCGTACATAAGGATCAAGCTTGATCCGACAAAAGTGAGACCCGAACTAACCCCAGACAGGTGTCCTCTCGGCTTGCCAGAGTGTATCTACAAGAAGTTCAAGGCAATCGCCGGAGAGAAGCCTCCGTGTGATGAGTGTATAGAGAACCAGTGGCTCTTCTGATTTCCCTCTTTTCTAAAAATTTAAAAGCCCTTAATTTTTCTTCACTCGGGGGTTGAAATGTTAAGGACGCACTATTCTAGCGAGATAACCAAGGAGCTCAACGGGAAGAGGGTTAAAGTTGCCGGCTGGGTTCAGGAGGTTAAGGATCTGGGAGGGATAAAGTTCGTCTGGATAAGGGACAGGGAAGGGATAGTGCAGGTAACGGCTCCAAAGAAGAAGGTTCCCCAGGAGATATTCAAGCTCATTCCCAAGCTCAACAGTGAAGATGTAGTGGTCGTTGAGGGCATAGTTAACTTCACTCCCAAAGCAAAGCTTGGCTTTGAGGTAATCCCAGAGAAGTTCGAGGTGATAAGCAGAGCCCAGACCCCACTCCCCCTCGATCCCACGGGAAAGGTCAAGGCTGAGCTTGACACTAGACTAGACAACAGGTTCATGGACGTGAGAAATCCGAAAGTTATGGCGATATTCAAGATAAGATCGAACGTGTTTAGGGCCGTGAGGGAGTTCTTCTACAACGAGGGCTTCATAGAGATCCACACGCCAAAGATAATTGCCACGGCAACCGAGGGAGGAACTGAGCTGTTCCCAATGAGGTACTTCGAGAACGATGCATTCCTCGCTCAATCACCGCAACTTTACAAGCAGATGATGATGGCAACCGGGCTTGATAAGGTCTTTGAGATAGCCCCAATCTTTAGGGCTGAAGAGCACAACACTACGAGGCATTTAAATGAGGCCTGGAGCATAGATGCAGAGATGGCTTTCATAGAGAACGAGGAAGAAGTTATGGATCTCCTCGAGAGGTTAGTCGTTTACACGATCAAGTACGTGAGAGAGAACAACGGGAAGGAGCTTAAAATTTTAGAGTTCGAGCTTGAGGAGCCAAGGCAACCCTTCCCCAGGATAACGTACGATAAGGCCCTCGAGATTTTGGCTGATTTGGGCAAGGAGATCCCTTGGGGTGAGGATATAGATACCGAGGGGGAGAAGTTGTTAGGCAAGTACATGAAGGAGAACGAGGGAGTAGAGTTGTACTTCATCTACAGGTACCCAAGCGAGGCCAAGCCTTTCTACATAATGAAGTACGATGATAAGCCAGAGATCTGTAGGGCCTTCGATCTAGAGTACAGGGGCATTGAGATAAGTTCCGGAGGGCAGAGGGAGCACAGGCACGACATATTGGTGGAGCAAATAAAGGAGAAAGGATTAAACCCAGAGAGCTTCGAGTTCTACCTAAAAGCTTTCAGGTACGGAATGCCACCCCATGGAGGTTTTGGACTTGGAGCCGAGAGGCTGATAATGAGGATGCTTGACATTGGAAATATTAGGGAGGTCATACTGTTCCCCAGGGACAGGAGGAGGCTAGTCCCCTGAACTTCAAAATTTTTTGTAGAGGGAATGGGAGCTATCTAATTTCTTGTAGCCTCCGTAGGCATACATAGGCCCTTGCTGGGGTTGATGGATGCGTCGAGAATACAGTTTTTAGTACATCCAAGACATTTATATTTAACATATATCCGTCGGCGAACCCAGGCACAATGTAAAGCATCGCTCTTAAGCTTGGTCTCCCAAATCCAAGAACGGATTTCTTTCTTGCCATGTTTTCATAATATTGCTCTATTTTAAGTAACACGCTTGTGATGTAGTTATCTTTTAGGGAATCGATAGCAACGAGATCCGCAAGGTGCTCTCTGACTCTTCCAAATGCCAAGACTGGTATCATTACAAGAGATCCAAGAACTAGTAGGAATAGTGCGGCTAAGAACATCCATACTACTCCTACTACTTTTGCAAGAGCACCCTTTTCATCGCGGGAAGGTGTTGGGGATTGTGCGTAAAGAATGGCTCCAATTAGTAAGCTATATCCAAGTACTTGGAGGAGATATGGGAGCAAACTTAATCCCATTGTAAATCCATTATCAAAATGCACTATATGTCCCACTTCATGGGCAATAACAGCTCTTAACTCGTTTTCATCGAGTATACTCAATAACCTTTTGTCAATTACTACCACGTTCTTTAGTATATTTGAGACGGCAAACGCATTTGGGGCACCAATGTCAGCAACGTAAACATCTATCCTCCTGTTAAACCTCCGAGACCTAGCAAGATCGTTTGCAAATTTAGCTAGGTCTTCCCTCCCTATACTTTCTACGGAAACTTTCTCCAATCCGAAGACAAAAATAATTGGATATATTAAGTACTGGATTGCAAAGATTACCAAGAGTATCAACAGTAACCAAAGGCTAGCTCCCGAGAATATTGCTATGACAAGAATTGCAGCAAGAGATAGTGCTGCTAAGACAAACGTTAAGCCTCTTGTCGCTTTCAAGACATTATCCGTTCTTGGGAGGATAGTTTTATAGTAGACTATCCATGAGATAATGGCCATTATTGCAATTACTATTACCGGTATCAGAACATTATATCCTCTCTCATATATACCACCAGAAGGATAACAATAAAAACAAGATAAAAATTACTGTTGGCAATTTTAACAATATTGTTTAAATAAAGTTAATCTTTCCCCCTGTGCTCGCACCACTCCCTGTTCTCCCACTTTCCATGCATCTCCCCTGGGATGTGGCCGGTGTCTGGAACTGCCTCCTCTAAGTCATATAGGGTGTCTATGACGCTCCTCATGTCTTGGGGAAGATCTCTTTTCCCAACGTACAGGGCGGCCCTCGTGACAACATTGTACTTACTATTTGGCACTTCGCTCTTCAACGACTCGAACCATGCTTTCTCAGTAGTCTCCCAGCCCTCTAACCCTTTCATCCTGAAGAGGTCATAGTCATAGTACAGCTGGGGAAATGCCAATAGTTTCATGTACTCCAGGAATATGTAATTGGCCCTGTCCTCATTCTCTTCGAGGTAAAGCTCCATTAGCTCGATGAGAGCTTTACTTATCACAGCAACGTTTTCAAAGGTAACCCTAGTATCTATATTCTCCCAGAACCTTGGGCAGGAGTGGTTCGCTAAGAGCATCAAGTAGTAGATTCTCCCAAGCTTCAAAGCCAGGGAGGGATCAACATCCTTTATTGGCTCCATAACGTAGTCAACGCTCGTATCGAGCTCAAAGTACTCGTAGTGCTCCCTGAAGAAGATCCTTGCATACCTAACCAGGAACTCCTTTATCGCCTCCATATCCCCAACTCCGCGAGCCCTCAGCATGTCAATTACCCCAAACCTTATGGCTCTGTTTAATTCTCTAAAGAGCTTCATGAAAGCATACTTCCAGAGTTGGGAAACTTTTCTATCTCTATACAATCTGTTGATTACAACGTTGTCTTCTCTCCTTACACCGGTCCATCTCATGTCACTCGTTCTTCCGTCCACGCTTAGGTCAAAATAGTCACTCCAGCTTGAGTAGTCCTTAACGTTTATCCTGAAGCTCTCACTACACTCTCCTGGAAGGGATTTGTACTCTCCAGATGTTTTCCTCCTTATGAATTCAGCAACGTTGACTATTTCAATTCCCCTCTTCTTGAGCCCGTCTATCCAGCCCAGGAACTTGTCTAATTGTTCTGGATTAGCAACTAAACTCTCAAGGTCACTTGACAGGAAGACTAGGTACTCTATCCCCTCCTTCTCCTTGAATACATCAACGCAACCTTCGGCTACTGCCCGTATTAAGCCCTCAATATCGAGGGTGTTGAACGCAAAGGCATCACTTATGTAATGTACCCTGCCAAAGACGAACGCGCTCTTTCCATTGCACAGGTATTTGTTACAGGAAAATCTTGCCTGCGGGATATTTATCCCTATGAATTGTCTCTCGTCTAGGAGGAATACCACGTCTTTATCGGTCGCCTCGGTAACGATCTTAGCAGTCTCCTTAGTTATTACATTTTCTGGAAGCCAGAAAGCTACTACTTGCTTTCTAGCTATGAAGGGCTTGTAGAAGTCAAATGAAACTCTTGCGAGGATCTCCTGCTCAAAATGGCCTAAGTGAGGCATTATTGGATGAAAGGGTACTGTTACAACAGGTTCAACCTGAGTTTCCAGTGTTTCCGTTATCTCTCCGTATATCTTTGGTTTATACTTGAGAACCATGTAAAGTGTGAAGGGTTCGAAGTCAACACTTACCGATCCTTCATCCAGCATTCTAAGTGTATCATCAACGTACTCATATGCCTTAATCATTGCCCTAGTCCAGTTTCTCCCCTTGACTTCCTCGTCCCTTATCTCTAACGCTACTGGACTAAGCCTTTCCGAGTACTTTATCGGATCCCAGCCAGAACCGTCGTGAACGTATATTATATCGCTAGGTTGATAAGCATGGAAATGGTACGTGAACTTCATGAACATCACTTAACCCTCCTAGTCAATATTCGGGGCAAGCTCAGCCCTTTAAATCCCCTTAATATCTTAGGCATTTCTTCCTTTTTTGGAAACCCGTGAACTTCATCTGTAGTTTTTGGTAATATTTTAACTTTCCTGGGCTTAACTTTCATCTTTTCGCTATCTTCCTTCATTAATCCCGAGTGTATCCTTCTGGCTCTCTCTTTTTTGCCTGCTTCCTTGCCTTCCTTATAAGCGTATTTGACCTCCTCGTATACTCCAAGTTTCCTTGCCTCAGCGTATAGTTCTCGGCGTATCTCGGCTACCCATCCTGCCCAGTCGACGTGGCCATAAAGCCCTACATAAAAACCAAATAAATAGGCCCTTTTGATGATATTCTTTTCACTTAATATCTCCTCAATCTCGTCTTTCATTACTCCTCGACCTCGAAGGGAGATTTATTATAAACTACAAGTCCCCTATCGGTGAATTTAAGGAGCTTCAAGTTGGGATCGTGTTTTATGCCCCTCATCTTAAATATCTGGATAGCTCGGATCATCCTCCCCTCATGCATGAAATAGTGGAGCATTATTATTCCACTAACGAGATAGTGTTCTTCAGAGTACTTATCTAAATCTATCATTTCCGCTATTAGGTAAGCGGTAACACCAAGATCCTCAAGTCCTCTAATGAACTTTGCCAGCTCGACCCTCTTTTCCACGGGATCCTGTTGTGGAAAATCTATTGCCGTTAGTGGGTCTATTACCAAGCGGGTTACTTTTTCGTCTTCAACAATTTCCTTTATCCTTGAAAGCACACTCCTCCAAGTTGGAACCCTTGTAGACTCCCTCCAAAGTATAGGGCCTAAATCGAATAGCATGAGCTTCCAGGTATTCACATAAGCGTATATTGAAGGGTCAAACCTAACCATGTCCTTAACTACCTCTTCTGGCTTATGAATTAAGGATATATATGCCGTTTTCTCCCCTCTTTTTGCCCCTTCAAGAAGAAATTGCATCCCGAAGGTAGTTTTCCCACTTCCCGGGGGTCCAATTACAAGATAAACTCTCCCTGGGATTAAGCCACCTTCTATTAGTTCATCTAACCCCTTAACACCAGTTGATACTCTCTCAGAGTATAACTGCATAATCATCACCATCCTAAGATAAGTAGCGTCACTGAATACTTATTCTTTTCCGTTCGAAAGAGAATTAAACTTTGAAACATATATCTCAAGGAGGTGGTCAGATGATATTCGACGCACACTCAGACTTGCCTACCTACGTCTACGAAGAGAGAGAAAAGGGAAAGACAAGGGTACTCGAGGAAAAATTCGACGAATTTTTTAATGGAATATCCGCAAGGGTTATGAGCGTATGGAGCAGGCCGGAAAAGAGGCCAATAATCCTTCGATACACCCTTGAAGCCATAAACAGGCTTTCTAAAGATGTTGAAGAAAGCAGTAAATTTGAGATAGTTGGGAACGTAAAGGAGATGGAAGAGGCCATTAAGGCAGGGAAAGTAGCATTTTGGCTCGGAATCGAGGGAGGAGAACCCGTGGAGAGCTTAGATGTTCTTGAAATACTTTATTTCCTGGGACTGAGGGTTCTCACTCTAACGTGGAGCCTGAGGAACCAGATTGGGGATGGTGTTTTCGAGAGAACCAACGGGGGACTCACAAATTTCGGTGTTGAAGTAGTTGGTAAGGCTGAAGAATTGGGGATAATTCTTGATCTAAGCCATATAAATGAAGCAGGGTTCTGGGACACCTTAGATGTAACTGGCTTTCCCGTAATAGCATCCCACTCAAACGCAAAAACACTGTGCGACAACCCAAGAAACTTGACGGATGAACAGATAAAGGCGATAGCTGAAAGAGATGGAGTTATCGGGGCAGTTGCAATTCCCGCCTTTGTTGATAAGGAAAAGCCAACGATAGAGAAGTACGTCGAGCATATTGAGTACATGGTGAACCTTGTGGGATACAAGCACGTGGGGCTTGGATTTGACTTTGTCTATTATCTCCCAGGATGGAGTGGAAAGAGCATTGAAGGTTTTGAAAACGAGTCAAAGATTCCAAAGTTAGTAGAATTGCTAAATGAGAGGTTCAGCAAAAAGGAGGTTGAGGGAATAACATTCGAAAACTTCAAGAGGGTGTTTGAAAGGGTAATTGGCTGAGGGTCATGATGATTTACCTCACCTTTAGGGAGGCAAGAGGTTTACTCAGGGGTATAGAGCTGATAAACGTCGACCTTGGCAAGACTAAGAACATGGTTAGAGTTATTAGGGTGAACAATTATTATTTATTTCCCGATGGGAGTAAGGTGGAGAGGAGAATAATAGAGAAGATAGCTGAAGATGAGGGAACAGTTTATTTCATAAGGGATGGAGAAGTTTTCAAGGCAGCAATAGCTGGAGAGCACTTCTACAAGCTTGTTCCAACTATTCCTCCTACCATAGAGATAAACGGGATAAGAATGCATAGAACTAAGGACACAGACCCCATGAAAGATACCGTAGCCAAGGTAAATACCGTTAATCCCAGGGAGGGGGAGAGGATACTTGATACGTGCATGGGTCTTGGCTATACTGCAATCGAATCAGCTAAGAGGGGAGCCACCGTGGTAACAATCGAGAAGGATCCAAACGTTATTGAGCTGGCAAAGATAAACCCTTGGAGTGCTGAACTATTCTCGAATCCAAGGATAAAAGTAATTCATGGAGATTCATACGAAGTAATAAAGGAATTCAATGACGAAGAATTTGACGTTATAATTCACGACCCTCCCAGGTTTTCCCTAGCGGGAGAGCTGTATAGCGAAGAGTTTTATAGGGAAATGTACAGGGTTCTTAAGCCTGGGGGAAGGATTTTCCATTACGTGGGAAACCCAGGAAAGAGGTACAGACGAAAAGACATTCAAAGAGGTGTTATGGAAAGGTTAAGGCGTGTAGGCTTTGTTGGAGTTAAGAAGAGTGAAGAAGCCCTTGGAATTGTAGCCTCTAAGCCAGGACGGTGAAGATATGAGCCTAGAATCAATTTCGAGAGTCATAATATCCCTGATAAGCATGCTAACAGCGGTCTACTTCTTCAGGATATCATACAAAGAAAGGAGAAAAGATGCCTTTTATGGAGGATTTGGCTGGATAGCCTTATCTCTCCACTATTTCCTCCGATATGTCAACATTTCAACACAAATAGCCGAGATATTCCTTTACTTTTATGCCCTAGGAATATCCCTTTACACCGTTCTTTTATTGGAAGATCTATCCCCTACAGCACTTAGACACGTTAGATGGTATCTCCTTGTTCCACTCAGTCATGTATTATATAGGCTAATAACGGTAACATTCGGCTTTAAAAAAGCCTTCGTTGGAGGGATAGCTGGAGACGCAGGTTTTATGCTTCTGATTTCTGCATATATACTTTGGAAAGGATTGGAAAAGGAAGGACTTATAACGAGCATCGGAATGATAGTTCTAGGAATTGACTTAACTTTGTACAAATTCATCGGAGACACTATTATTGACGTACTCTTCATATTGGCCGGAGCTATCTTATTATCATTCACCAGCGTTCATAAATATTCAAGACTCGTGAAAGACATCAGTAAGGGAAAAATTCCCGAAATAAAACCAGGAATGAAGATCGTTCCCGATGCTTATTTTGAAGTCCTCCTAGAAACACTTGAAGACAAGCCGGTCTTATTGTTCACAAGAGACATGACAAAGAAATCCAAGAGCTGGATCGTATTCTACGTCACAAACTCTCAAGTAGAAAACGGGATCAGGCCAACTGAGCTAGAGAAGATGACCCACCTAGCAGTAAGGTTCATGAGGGAAGTTAAGGAGGCTGGAGGAAGGGGAGTTGTTGCTATTGACTGCTTAGAGTACTTAAGGCTTTATAATGACCTAAAATCGTTGCTAAAATTCCTCCACACATTAAGGGACTATGCCCTGAAAGAAAAAGGAACTGTGATAGTTGCATATACGCCAGAAGCATGGGAAGAAAATGAGAGGGCAATGCTATTCAGAGTCCAATAATCACTTGCCCTTACCTTCGTTCGCCCTAATGCTTGGTCTAACTTTCTCTGCACCCTTACCCTTGTTCCTGAGGCCTCTTCCCTTCTTACCAGCCGAAGTGAGGCCTCTGAACACCCTGCCCTTGTGGTGCTTGAGTGCTATCCAAGCTATCTTAGGATCCGACTTAATGACTGGGTGGTGGGGATCAACTAGGATTACCTCGAACCACTTGTACATACCATCCTCGCCGACCCAGTAGCTGTTGAGAACTTCAAGGTTCGGGAACTTCCTTGCAGCCTTCTCCTCTGCGATCCACTGGAGGCTCTTCTTAGGTGAGTACTTAAGCTGACCCATCTTGCTTGGCTTCCTTCCGCCCTTCCACCTGGGCCTCTTCCTTCCTCCTCTTCTGACCCTAACGCGAACGATAACGTAGCCCTGCTTCGCCTGGTAACCTAAAGCCCTAGCCCTGTCAAGCCTCGTGGGCCTCTCGATTCTAACGACTACAGGCTCTCTCCTCCACTTTATCATCCTTTGCTTGAGTAGTTGACCTACATAGCTCTTCTTCGGGTTCTTCCATGCTTCCCTAATGTACTTGTACATTCCCATCTTTCTCCCTCCATCTCCGGTTCTCCCCTTCCGGGAACATCCCGGCCGTTCGGGTTTGGCTTTGAGAACTGTCTTTTAAAGTTTATCATCCAATTTTTAAGTTACCCCCCTTTATGTACAGCTTATAAACTCCCGGCTCAAAGTCCGGTAAGGGAGATTTTCTAACGAACATCACCTCGTAACCAGGTGTCTCCTCCGACGACCTGACTTCAATTATGTACTGGCTGTATAAAGCCAGCCAAGAGATGTACTCCTTAGAAACTCTATCCTTGTTTAGGAGCCAAATATTTATTGGTCTCTTTCTTTTTTCCGTGATTCTAGCGGTCTCTTTAATTGCAACAGATTTTTGAACTAGCTTTATTGAATGATTCTCTCCCATGAGCAACTTATACCCATCCATGGTTATAACTATCCCTATGGGTCTCTTCTCCTTTATTTTTTCCTCAAGGATTTTCCTGTAGACTGAAAGGAACTTTGGTAGATAAGTTGATGGATCTAAGCTACCAATTGTGTAAACGTAGTCGTGTGGATAGTTTATCCCATTTGCAGTTGCAAATAGATCTATAACGACTAAATTCCCTTTTTCACCCTCTTCTCTAATTTTTAGTCCAAATAGTTCAGTTTCTAAGTCTAACGACGATATTGGAAGCACAGTGTTTAATATTACCCCAAAGTCTCCTTCCCTTATTCTGTTTAGGAGGATCTTAATGCCAAGAGCCCAGCCGTAAGAGTAGGTATCATAGATTATTGTAAATACTGTGTCCTCAACGATTCCTCCGCCAACAATATTGTCCAACTTTTTGATTCCAGTACTCAGCACTTTCATTCTTCCCGCCTCTCGGTATTCTATTCCTTTTAAGATTATTAAGATAACGCTGGATTATTTCAAAAGCTCCATAAATTCCTCAGGGATATATACTTTATCATACCACTCGAAGTGCTTTTTGTTATATGTTATCAAGGGAGCATTCAGCTTTACTGCTAGCGCTCCTATCATATAATCCCTCGCATTTTTTCTAAAGTCCCATCTCCCCCAGACGGCTTTCACAGTTTCTACGGCACATTCTTTGTCAAATTTCATAACTTCAATGCGAATACTCTGAAACAGTGTATCAACAGCACTCTTTCCTTCTTCAATGCTACCTAGTTTCTTAGACTGATGGTAGAGGTACTCGGCATATGCTATTGAACTTGTGACAGGAGAATACGGAGAATCTTTCAGCCAAAGTAAGAACTTCCAATTGTGAAAAACATTTGTATCGAGAACAACTTTCATTCATGAGCCTCCCCGAATATTTTACTGAGACCTTTTCTAGTTTCTTCTATAGTTTCATCGATGTCTTTTGCAAGATCTGCCATCTCTTTAACGAAGTCTTCGAGACGTTTAATTACATACCCCTCCTTTGTTTTCACGAATACAACTTCGTCTCCAGCCCTTATTCCAAGGGCCTCTCTCACTTCCTTGGGTATAGTGACTTGGTATTTCTTTGTTACGGTTACCATTACATATCACCAATGTAGTATTACGGCTAGTGCACTATAAATACCTAATGCTCCCAATTGACAAGCTTGACGGATTTCAGCTTTTCCATTGTCACAACTTCCAATGAAGTCTCCATACTGCCCAGAAATAAAAATTGAGGTTAGAAAGGCTTCTCAAGCATGTAAGAGGCCTGCATGTTCTTATGAACGTATCCCCGGAAGATAGCTGTGAGGATTAGTGGTATTGCAAAGGATAAGGCATCAATGGCTCCCACATCAACGGCCGCTCCCAGGATGTTAAGGAGGGAAGTTTACTGGATTCAAAAGGAACACTGGCGGGTCGGACTTGTAGTACGTTGGGGAAAGAACTACTAAAACCCAAGACTGTATTGACGCAATTGCTTAGATCTTGTAAGGATTCCTGACTATAAGTTTGAGGAAAATTCCGAAACCTCCAACTCCATTCTCCCCCGGTTTGTCAACATGCATAATTTTTGCATATAGTTGCAACAGCTTGATCAAGTTCCATAAAAAAATATCTGAGATCATATAATACACCTAGACTTGTTATTATGTTCCTCATAGCGTATTAACTCAAAGGTTCCAATTTATGCATCACTCTTCGATATCCACCTTTGGCCTGAAAAGCATCTCAACTTTCTCCTGCACGTCATCCACATCCCCCTCAAGCACGAGCTTTCCATCTGCGATAACGAGAACCTTGTCAGCAAGTGGGAGTAGAGGTTCCCAAATATGGCTGATAACAACAAAGCTTGCTTCTTCACTTGTTTTTAACTTCTTCATAAGCCGAACAAACTTAGCAATACTCTTGAAGTCAAGGTTGGCTAGAGGTTCATCTAAGAATATGAGCTTTGGTTCTCCTATAAAAGCCTGAGCCACACTTAGCTTCTTTAACATTCCGGAGGAATATCCTCCTATTCTCTTGTCGAGAAAGTCGATATTGAACAGCTTGGCAACTCTTTCTACTTCCTCTTCTCCATGTCCCTTAGCCGATGCAAAGAGCATCAGCCATTCTCTACCTGTGATGAATTTGGGGAAAGAAGGTGGATCATAGGAAACACCGATCATCTCCTTTATCTTCTCGCTTTTCCAAGGATCTTCTCCGAAAACATATATCTTTCCGCTAGTTGGTCGGTAGATTCCTGTAGCGAGCTTCAGGAAAGTTGATTTTCCTCCGCCGTTGGGACCAAGAATTAACGTCATTCCCTCCGGAATCTCTGTGGTTATCCCCCTCAGCGCATATATACTCCCAAAACGCTTTATTAGGTTTTCAGCGACTATCACCTTCTCCACCTCCTCCAGAGAAGGATCGCAAGAACGAGTGCGGATACTGTCCCAGTAGTGTAGATTGCATTCTGGACGCTCTCCGTTGGATAGTTCTCCTTGAACCTTATAACACAGGAAAGAGAGCCGTTACCAAAATAAGCTACGTAGTATGATCCTTCATGGGGAATAACAAGTTCTTCTGAGATCTGCCCATGGATGAGAGCTGAGAAAACTATCTCGCCACTGAAAATATCAACGATTTCAAGAGATCCAGAACCCCCAGTGCATTCTATTTCAGCTAAGGACTGAGTCGGCGTCGAGAATGTTATTGAGTGTCCTCCTTCCTTCCCTGATGGAAGTAAAGGATAGGGGCCTACAGACTTTATCTCCCTAGAATACTCATAATACTGAATTACCATGGCTGCCGGGAGTAGGAGAAAGAAAGTAATAATGGCCGTAAGGAGTCTCATTTGATATCCCTCCTGTTCATTAAAAGTGCTGAGGAGAGGAGTAGGATAGCGGGGATCAAGATTCCAGAAATTAGAAATTTTTGTCCAATCGGTGAAAGACCACCCTCATAGCTTGCAAAAATGAAGAGAGCTGGAGGGATAACACCAAGGTGCAGAAAAATCGGTGCAAAAAGGAGTAAGAAGCTTGTTATAAATGCTATAAAGACATTAGGAGAGAGGAGAGACATCAAAAGAATGAGAGCGAGCGAATAAAGAATCGCGTAAAGAACCATGATTAAGCGAAATGTCACGGGATTTGAAGATAGAATTGCTGGTATATATCGAATTATTGTAAAGTTTGCCAGGATCGTGACAGAAAAGAATGGCAGAAGAATCAAAAGAAGGGAAAACATTAACACCGCCAGTAGCTTGGCTATAAGTATCTTTGTTTTTGAGTAGGGAAGGGAGTATAGGGAGTTTGCATATCCAAAATCTCTATCAAGCCTGAAAGTAATTACACCAAAGAAGTACCAGAAATGAGAGAGAGTTCATCCAGAAGCTAAGATTCTGGAGGAGAGACTCGATTATCATGGCTGTGTGAGTACTTTCGGGGTTAATCCTCAACGTCGAAATCCCAACAAAGTGAGTTAGTGAAGAGGAAACGTTCAAATATGACCTGTGAATTATCAAGGCATTTAGTAACATGCCAGTAATCAAAATAATAACCTTAAGCGGGTCATTTAGTTCCCAGTTAAGCAGAACCCTTAACTTACTCATGATATCCCCTCCTTACGAAGAACCTAAGTGCAAGTAAGACTACAGCTATAATGCCTACGAGGTAGGCATAAGCAAGGGGAGAAGTCGACGGGGAGTAAGTATTCTTCTTAGGCTGAATGAAGTTGGCATTCGTGTCGTAGAGGACGAGACCACCAGATACCATAGTTCCTTCTTTTTTAGATTCCCAACTGAGCTTATGCATATACTCGTCAAACCCAAATAACATTGGAAATCCTGCAGCTTTGGCGTCTGGGATGTGAAATGCCAACATGCTCAACAAAATTCCCGAAGAGCCGTCGTAAATCATTAAGTTTCTTCCAACGGCTTCTAAATCTGGAGGAACTTTTTCTACACCAAACGTTGTCTTGACGAGTACGGCTGGAGGCATGAAAGTTTTGTAGTATGTTAGAATTGAGGTGTTAGAAGTCATGACATCTGCAATCCTTACAGGCCTTCCCTTGGAGTCAAAGCAGAGTGTTTCATTTTTCTCCAAAGGATTAGTTGGATCATTCCATAGAATTGTTTTACCATAGTAATTCCCCTTTAAATCATAAACATCTCCCGTGTTAAGCTCTATCAGATACTCCCCCTCAAGTATTATGCTCTTAAGCACTATTTCAGTCATGTAGTAATTTGAACTTAATAGAGCTGGTCCCTCTCTCACATCTATAACTGCGTCCTCATCCCAAAAAGGATCAAAACCTGGTTTCTGATTTTTAAGGTAGTAGTATCTGACAATTGCGTAGTTACCCGATATCGTTAGGCGAACCCTTGCAAATCCCCTGTCGATTGAAACAATTGTGAAATTAACACTTCCATTCCCATAAATATTTATCACAAAGGGGATATTCGAGTAATTGTAGACTATTGATAATACACCATTCTTTGAAGTTTTTGATGCATTTAGGAGATCTTCGGGAGTTATAGGCTCACTAGCTCGAGCTATATAAGTCATGTAAACCCCTTCCTTAAGCCAATAGGGAGACGCTAATACTGTCTTTGCTGAAAACAAAATTAGAAGGAAGAGAAAGACACCAAATATATGCTTAGAAGCCATTATTGCTCACCCTTAAACTTTGACTTCTGCATGGGCATGCCAGAATTTACCAAATCCCGATCCGTAAGAGTCAGTCCATGCGGCATCGATGCTTTGACCGGGTATATATCCAAAGAACACTGAAGCGATAGCTCCTGGAATATCTCCTCCATCGTGAATACTATGCATCAGAATTGGCATGTGTGAACAGGGAGGCATCTTAAAGCGCGCGTTGACATATGCATATAGGGTTACAATGCAATATGGGGGTACTTGGGTTGATTCGGAATTCTCCGAATTTTTATCAGGCATGATTTCTTTGGCTATAGTTTCATCAGCTGCCACGGAAACTGTCGCTAGTGTTAGTAGACTTATAATAAGGGCCAAGATGGCCTTCCTACTCATTTTGCCCCCCCATTCAGCATTCAAGTGCAATTTATTATAAAATTTGAAATCTTATAAATTTTTCGAACAATAGTAGCAATTAGCAGTTCCATTAAATATTATTTAAAGTGCTTCATTCTGAATTCTTAAGAGCTCATTAGTTTTATATTAAAAGTCTGACGTTATCCTCAATGAATAATAATGAATAATGAAGCAAACTAAAAACAATACTAAAAAATAATGATAAACTTTCAGCAATATCTCCTAATAATTTCCCTAACTATAGGATCCTGGATTCTATACTTCCTTATCTTGTCCAAATACCCGTACTTTACCAAGTTCCTCAGAAGAATAGAAAACTTCGCATCATTAATTCTTCCAGTTTTTGACTCAACGAATTCCTTTATCTCGCTCCACCTTTCATTCCCTAATGAAACAGCTTTCAATATTATTCCATATCTTTTGCTTCTAACTAGAGACCTCACCATATTCAAAAGCTCCGAAAGTGCTTCCTCATGAGAGAGCTTTCTGACTCCCCTCAGGTAGCCGTACATCGTTAGCCAGCCAACGATTCCGTCGAGCTTCTCTACAGCGTCTTCAATTTCATCCTGGGACACGTCAATTGAAAGCTCACTAAAGCCCTTAATAAGAAAATCTATGCTTTTATCTCTACTGAACCTTTCCAGCACTATTTCCCTAGCATATCTGCCGAAGAGGGGCTTTTTTGGATTATCAAGGCCAAGGAAATCGTGTAGCATTCCTACCTCGGAGCCCGTAAGCACGAAGGTCACGTTTGGAAGGTTGTCTATAGCGTATGCAATCAGCCCATCGTACTGAAGGCCAGAAAACCTCAAACATTGGGCTTCATCAAACGCTATTGTCACCCTCTCTCCCCAGGAATCTATTTTTCCAGGATATCAATTAAGTGGACCTTCCTCCCTATCCTAACCTTTAAGCCCGAAATTTTGACACCTTTAATAGAGGCCACAAGCCTCTTTAGGCTAACTCTAAACTTCTTAAATCCACGCGTAGATCTTAGGAAAGATTCAAGGGTCTCCCTTATCAAGGCATCCTGGGGAATGGTTCCGAATGTGAAATACAGGGAGCGAACATCGATCTTTGCATAAGGAAGTTTTGACTCATTCAAGGCCACATTTAAAAGGGAGCTTTTGCCGACCCTCCTTATTCCCAAGATTAAGATGAGGTTCTCCCCTAACTTTAAGGCATCCTTAAACTCCTTGAGCTCCCTCTCCCTATCGTACAGATCCTCCTTCCTGCTCTTGGTTTGATGTCAAATAGCAACTTACCCCACCATAAGTTACTTACCCCAGGGTAAGTTATAAGGCTGGTGGAACAATTGAATAGCACCCAAAAACCTTAAATACTACTCAACTAAACCAAACCCGATGCTAATGAGGAGGGATCGAGTTCTCCTCCGCTGAAAGCATCAAATCCAAAAATAACCCGGCTATTCTTGAGTGTAGCTCTTCTAAGGGGGTGTTAAAATGCCAGAGCTAGATTTTAAGGCTATTGAGGAGAAGTGGCAGAAGCGCTGGTTGGAAGAGAAAGTCTTCGAGCCGAACATAAGGGACAAGCCTAAGGAAAAGAAGTTCTTTATAACCGTCGCATTCCCTTACCTGTCGGGCCACTTGCACGTTGGGCACGCACGAACTTACACGATTCCAGATGTAATTGCAAGGTTCAAGAGGATGCAGGGCTACAACGTCCTGTTCCCTATGGGATGGCACATTACTGGCTCTCCAATAGTCGGAATAGCCGAGAGGATTAAGAACCGCGACCCGCACACCATCTGGATATACAGGGACGTTTACAAGGTTCCCGAAGATGTACTGTGGACGTTCGAGGATCCAATTAACATAGTCAAGTACTTCATGAAGGCCGCAAAGGAGACGTTCATAAGAGCAGGCTTTTCAGTCGACTGGAGCAGAGAGTTCTACACCACCTCGCTCTTCCCGCCGTTCAGCAAGTTCATAGAGTGGCAGTTCTACAAGCTGAAAGAGAAGGGGTATATAGTTAAGGGCTCCCACAGGGTCAGGTGGGATCCTGTAGTGGGAACTCCCCTAGGAGATCACGACCTTGTTGATGGTGAAGATGTCCCAATTCTCGACTACGTGATAATCAAGTTCGAGCTAAGGGAGAATGGAGAAACGATATATCTACCGGCAGCAACCCTCAGGCCCGAAACCGTTTACGGAGTAACGAACATGTGGATAAACCCAGAGGCAACGTACGTTAAAGCGAAGGTCAAGCGCGGTGGTAGAGTTGAGACGTGGATAGTCAGCAGGGAGGCAGCGTACAAGCTCTCGTTCCAGGATAGAGAGATAGAAGTTATAGAGGAGTTTAAAGGTGAAAAGCTAGTTGGAAAGTACGTTAAGAACCCTGTAACCGGTGATGAGGTTATTATCCTCCCCGCGGAGTTCGTCGATCCTGATAACGCTACCGGAGTCGTCATGAGCGTTCCTGCTCATGCTCCCTTCGACCACGTAGCTTTGGAGGATCTAAAGAAGGAAAGCGAGATACTTCTCAAGTACGACATAGACCCCCGGGTGGTTGAGGAAATAAGCTACATCTCACTGATAAAGCTTGAAGGCTACGGTGAGTTCCCTGCAGTTGAAGAGGTTCAAAAGCTGGGAATAAAGAGCCAGAAGGACAAAGAAAAGCTCGAACAGGCAACAAAAACAATCTACAAGGTAGAGTATCATAAGGGGATCTTTAAGGTTCCACCATACGAAGGCAAGCCCGTCCAAGAAGTAAAGGAGCTTGTAGCGAAGGACATGATGGAAAAGGGAATAGCAGAGATAATGTACGAGTTTGCCGACAAGAACGTGATTTCAAGGTTCGGAAACAGGGCCGTAATAAAGATAATCCATGACCAGTGGTTTATAGACTACGGAAACCCTGAGTGGAAAGAGAAGGCTAGGGAAGCACTGAAGAGGATGAAGATATACCCTGAAACGAGAAGGGCTCAGTTCGAGGCAGTAATTGACTGGTTGGACAAGAAGGCCTGCGCGAGGAAAGTTGGACTAGGAACTCCATTACCATGGGATCCGGATTGGGTAATAGAGAGCCTGAGCGACTCAACGATTTATATGGCCTACTACACGATAAGCAGGCACATAAACAAGCTAAGAGAGGAGGGCAAGCTCGATCCCGAGAAGCTCACGAGAGAGTTCTTCGACTACATATTCCTGGAGGAGTTCAACGAGGAGAAAGAGAAGGAGCTAGAAAAGAAGACCGGAGTTCCTGCAGAGGTAATCCACGAGATGAAGGAGGAGTTTGAGTACTGGTATCCACTCGACTGGAGATGCTCGGGTAAAGACCTCATACCAAATCACCTGACGTTCTTCATATTCAACCACGTGGCAATATTCCCGGAGAAACACTGGCCGAAGGGAATCGCGGTTAACGGCTTTGGAACTTTAGAAGGACAAAAGATGAGCAAGAGCAAGGGGAACGTGCTGAACTTCATAGATGCGATAGAGGAGAACGGGGCCGATGTGGTTAGGCTCTACATAATGAGTCTGGCGGAGCACGACAGCGACTTCGACTGGAGGAGAAAAGAGGTAGGGAAGCTAAGGAGGCAGGTTGAGAGGTTCTACGAGCTGATAAGTCAGTTCGCTGAGTATGAAGCAAAGCCGACCGAGCTGAAGGCAATTGACAAGTGGCTACTTCACAGGCTGAACAAGGCCATAGTTGAGACAACAAGGGCTTTAGAAGAGTTTAGAACGAGAACGGCAGTACAGTGGGCGTTCTACAGCATAATGAATGACCTAAGATGGTACATGAGGAGGACTGAAGGTAGAGACGATGATGCAAAGAGGTTCGTCCTAAGGACTCTAGCAGACGTCTGGGTCAGGTTAATGGCACCCTTCACACCGCACATCTGCGAAGAGCTCTGGGAGAAGCTTGGTGGGGAGGGCTTCGTAAGCTTGGCTAAGTGGCCAGAGCCAGTAGAAGAGTGGTGGAACGAGGAAGTTGAGGCAGAAGAGGAGTTCATCAAATCGTTGATAGAAGACATCAAGGAGATAATCGAGGTTGCAAAGATAGAGAACCCAAGGAGAGCGTACATCTACACGGCCCCAGAGTGGAAGTGGCGTGTTGTCGAAGTTGTCGCTGAGAAGAAGGACTTTAAGGCTGCAATGGCAGAGCTAATGAAGGATGAAGAGATAAGGAAGCACGGTAAAGAAGTTGCAAAAATTGTTCAGAGGTTAATCAAGGATAGGGTCTTTGAAGTCAAGAAGATAAATGAGGAGAAGGCCCTAAGAGAAGCTAAGGACTTCATTGAGAGGGAGCTGGGCATCGAAGTCATTATAAACCCTGAGGAAGACAAGGGAGGGAAGAGGAAGCAAGCTATGCCTCTGAAACCTGCTGTTTTTGTGGAGTAACTTTCTTCCCTTCTCTCACCTTAAATTGTTATTGACATAATTTTGTCAAACAATTCTTAAATATATTCAATTCTTTAACATATATACGTCAATGGAGGTGGTTCTATGATCAAGCTTAGAGACGAGCTTGGAACTGCAACTACTGATTCAGCTCAAAAAATACTCTTATTAGGAAGTGGTGAACTTGGCAAGGAGATAGCCATTGAGGCACAGCGTTTAGGTGTTGAAGTTGTTGCGGTCGATAGGTACGCTAACGCTCCAGCCATGCAAGTGGCCCATAGGAGTTACGTTGGCAACATGAAGGATAAGGACTTCCTTTGGAGCGTCGTTGAGAGGGAGAAGCCAGATGCAATAATCCCGGAGATTGAAGCGATAAACCTCGACGCTCTATTTGAATTTGAAAAGGAAGGCTACTTCGTAGTTCCCAACGCAAAGGCAACCTGGATCGCAATGCACAGGGAGAGACTTAGAGAAACACTAGTCAAGGAGGCAAAGGTTCCAACTTCGAGGTACATGTACGCTACAACCTTAGACGAGCTTTATGAGGCCTGTGAGAAGATAGGTTATCCCTGCCACACCAAGGCAATAATGAGCTCCTCCGGCAAGGGTTCGTACTTCGTTAAGGGTCCCGAGGATATACCAAAGGCATGGGAAGAAGCTAAAACGAAAGCTAGAGGAAGTGCCGAGAAAATAATCGTGGAAGAGCATATAGATTTCGACGTAGAGATTACGGAACTAGCCGTGAGACACTTCGATGAGAACGGCGAGATAGTTACAACCCTTCCAAGACCAGTGGGTCACTACCAGATTGATGGTGATTACCACGCAAGCTGGCAGCCAGCCGAGATTAGCGAGAAGGCCGAGAGGGAAGTGTACAGAATTGCAAAGAGAATAACAGATGTTCTCGGCGGTTTAGGTCTCTTCGGTGTAGAGATGTTCGTTAAAGGGGATAAGGTTTGGGCCAATGAAGTCTCTCCTAGACCTCATGACACCGGCATGGTTACCCTAGCTTCCCATCCCCCAGGGTTCTCGGAGTTCGCCCTTCACTTAAGGGCTGTCCTTGGCCTTCCAATTCCTGGGGAATGGGTTGACGGGTATAGGCTATTCCCACTCCTAACTCCGGCCGCAACTCACGTGATAAAGGCAAAGGTTAGCGGTTATTCCCCGAGGTTCAGGGGATTGGCTAGGGCATTAAGCGTTCCCAACACGACAGTAAGATTCTTCGGTAAGCCCGAAGCGTATCCTGGGAGGAGGCTTGGAGTAGTTCTTGCTTGGGACAAAGATGTTCAGGAGGCCAAGAAGAAGGCGGAGATGGTTGCCCACATGATTGAACTAAGGACTAGATCTTCTGAGTGGCATTCACAGAATTATGAAAAGAGAAAGCACCTTCTTTAATCTATATTTTTAGTTTTATATTGTTTTCTTTTTGTTATAGAAATCAAAAAGATTAATAAAACAATAAATTTATTTCTGCCAAAGTATAGTGGAGGGTCAAGAATGAAGCCATATTGGGCTAGGCTATTCTACTACTATCCCAGTAAGAAAAAGCGGAAGGATGAGAAAGAGAAAGATAGAAAGGCTAATCATCCTCTCCAAGGTACTTCATCCATCCGACTTCCTCAAGCTTCCTAGCTTTTTCCTCAACAATTCTCCTCATGTCTTCCCTGTACTTCTCAAGTTTCTCTGCAATTTCTGGGTATTTTATCGAGAGTATTCTCAGAGCAAGGAGAGCTGCATTCTTTGCATTGTTTATTGCTACTGTAGCCACTGGAACTCCGGTAGGCATTTGAACCATCGACAAGAGGGAGTCGAGACCATTCAAAGCCCCACTCTTCACCGGAACTCCTATCACGGGAAGGATAGTCATTGAGGCTGCTATCCCAGGAAGGTGGGCTGCCCCGCCGGCGCCTGCAATTATAACCTCAATTCCCCTTTCTCTTGCCTTCTTTGCATATTCATACATCCTCTCGGGAGTTCTATGGGCTGAAACTATCGTCATCTCATACTCAACACCGAACTCCTCGAGAACCTTGGCCGCTTCCTTCATTACGGGAAGGTCGGAATCGCTACCCATAATAATTCCAACTTTAGGAGCCATCTTCAACCACCCCCTGTGAGTTATCTCCAAGGCTCTGTTTAAACTCCTTAACAGTAACATGCCCCATCTTCCTTAGCGGCCCAACGAACGGTTTATCGTAGATGTGAATGTAAACCCCAAGATATCTAACCCATCCAAAGCTTCGATGACCTTTATTGCTATTTCCTGGGCTTTTCTTGCTTTATCCTCTAGAATGTTTCCACGCTGATCTCTATTTCCTTGAGGATCAAGGGTTATCATTTTCGCTAGTTGCTCACCGCTGATTATTCTAACTCTCATCAATCAACATAAAAATGTAAAATATTAAAAACTTATTGGCAATGATTTACAAGAATTAGTAAATTTTTGAAAGCTTTATCCCGTCCCTCTTGAACTCATACTCAAACTTTATAACTTCCTTTTCAAGCTCCGGAGTCTTTAGCACCGTTAACTCCCTCTTAATACCATCCTCCGTTAGGTATCCCCTTGTCCTGAGAACATAATCTGCCCTCCTATATACTGAAGCAAATACATCGGGATGATCTTTCCCCATCCACAACCAAAAGTTCGTCCCCCTAGGGTATTTTTTATATGCAGGATGAACTGCCCTAACTTCAGATGACAGCTCAAGATAACGTAGGGTCTCTTCAAGACTCCCGAATAGCTCCAGGTAGGAAGAAATCGCTACTGCAAACCCATAAATATCTCTTCCCTCAAACATGTTATTCTCGGCCCACACGGATTTGTGAGCCTCTATAACTTGAGCATACTTGATTGGTAGCGTTTCTGAGGACAGCATTCCTTCTAGAGTCCATACGCCTTTAATCGTTGATCTTATACCATGAAAGCTACCAAAAGTGTCTATTATTGCCAACCTAAGCTCTTCAAGCTCCTTAGTGGGATCAATGCCAAATCTCCTCAGAGCCCTAAACACAAGTGGGAGCGGATAAGAGATGTTGAAGTATCCTATCAGATTGTCCTTCTTAAGTTTTGCCGTGAGTATATGGTAGAGGATATCTATTCCCCTTGAAAGGGGATCCTCCTGGTGGATTAGGACAAGGGAGTACTTCTTAATCTCACCAATCTCCCTGTCCAAGGCTTTAATTTCCCAAGATACCATAATCTCTCACCTCTCCTCAAACAGTTCAAACATCACGTTCTCTTCAGGTCCCTTTGATATTATACCAACCCTCTTTCCCTTTATGACCTTAGTCTCTATTACAACGTCTGAGACAAAATATACTATATCCTCCAAGATTGGGCACTCAACAGGAGAGTACGTTATGATGGTTCTTGGTGACTTCTCTTTCAGAATGTCTTCCTTTGTAAGTAATATCATCTTGTAGGTGTAGAGAGGGTTATGGAAAAGCTTGCAGACACCCGAGCTTAGGTAAGTGACTATCCACAACCTATTCCCCTTCACCTCCCGCTTCTTTAACACTCCCTCGGCCCATTCTTTAACCTTACTTATGAATATAACATCATCCATGTAACCTGAAAGCGTGTAAACTCCCTTAACATCCTTTTCGATTTTATTTATGCTTCCGAATACGTCAAATATTATGAGATTCCTGTCAAGGTACTCCTCAACGTTAAGTCCAATATTCCTGAGATTCCTTGTTAGGAAGGTATAAGGCTCGTAAAGGAAAAGGAAAACATGCTCACCCTTTTTAAGGAGGTACTTAAGAATCAGGAGAACATATCTATCCCCATTGGCTTCCAAATCTCTCTGAACTACTGTCATTACCCCATTTTCTGGAATTAAGTCGAGGATATCTCCTATTGTAAGCATGACCATCACCCTAATTAATTTTACAAATGGGAAATATAAATAAATTTTGTGTAGGCAACTACTTACTCATCAAGTGATTTATATGCACGTTCATTAGTCATTTCATTAACATAATTAAGTCAACGAAAACCATTAATAGGCAAATATTTTGACGTAAAAATGGTGAAATTAATGAGGATTTTATTAGTTGGTGGCGGGGGAAGAGAGCATGCAATAGGTGAAGCCCTCGTTAAAGGAGGAGCAGAGCTGTACGTTGTATCAAAGCACAAGAATCCTGGGCTCGCTAGGATAGCCAAAGATTATGGGCTCGCCAAAGAAACAGATGTAAATAAGGTTGTAGGGTTTGCAAAGAGGTGGGGGATTGAGCTGGCATTCATAGGGCCCGAAGCCCCCCTCGAGGCCGGAGTAGTCAATGCCCTTGAAAAAGAAGGGATCCCCACTGTAGGGCCAACAAAGGAAGCTGCAAGGCTTGAAACCAACAAGGCATGGGCAAGAGAGTTCATGGAAAAAAACAAGATTCCAGGGAGGAAGCTGTTCAGGGTATTCGATGACGTCAATGAAATGAGGGCATGGATAGATGAGTACGGGAGGCCGGTGGTAGTTAAGCCTCTCGGCCTGACAGGTGGAAAGGGCGTCAAGGTAGTTGGATACCAACTTAAAGATAATGAAGAAGCAAAGGCTTACGCTGAGCAGCTGATAAAGAAAGACGGAAAAGTTCTCATAGAGGAAAGAACCGACGGAGTTGAGTTCACCTTTCAAGTATTCAGCGATGGAAAGAGAGTTTATCCAATGCCCTTAGCCCAGGACTATCCCCACGCTTACGAGAATGATGAAGGACCAATAACTGGGGGCATGGGCTCATACTCATGCCCTAACCATCTGCTTCCGTTCGTTACAAAGGAGGACTGGGAGAAGGCCCTAGAAATCCTCCAAAAGACTGTAGATGCCATGAGAAAGGAGGGTTATCCGTACAAGGGAATCCTCTACGGCCAGTTCATGCTCTCAAAAGAAGGGCCGGTAATAATAGAGTACAACGTGAGGTTTGGAGATCCCGAAGCAATAAACGTTCTCACAATCCTAGAAGATAACTTAGTTGAGATAGCCCAAGGAATAGTTGATGGTAACTTAAGGAGCGTAAAGTTCGCCAACAAGGCCACGGTCGTTAAGTACTTAGCACCCCAGGGTTACCCCGTAAATCCGGTTAAGGGGGTAAAAATTGATGTCAACGAAGAGACCATAGAAAAGGAAGGGGCAAAGCTGATATTTGCCTCGATCGATGAGAGCTACACCCTTCTGGGCTCAAGAGCATTGGCGGTTGTCGGTATCGCGGATAGCGTAGAAGAAGCAGAGAAAATTGCCGAGAATGCGGTAAAGCATGTAAAAGGGCCCATATTTTATAGGAGAGATGTTGGGACGAAGGAGAGCATAGAGAAGAGGATTAGAATTATGAAGGAATTGGGAAAAGAGTTCGAGCCAAATTCCTGTTGAGGTGGTACTATGATAAGCAGGGAGCAGATTCTCGAAGTTTTGGAGAAGTATGATAAGGATAAGATAACCGTTGGGGTTATCGGAAGTCACTCGGCCTTGGATATAGCGGATGGAGCAAAGGAGGAGGGTCTCCCTACTTTAGTTGTTGCCCAGAAAGGTAGGCACCTCACGTACGCGAAGTACTTCAAGCTGAGGAAGAGCAGGGATGGCTTAATTAAGGGGTTCATTGACGAAGTGATAGTTCTAGACAAGTTCGCCCAGATAATCGACATTCAGGAAGAGCTAAGGAAGAGGAACGTCATATTCGTCCCAAACCGTTCCTTCGTGGTCTATACTGGAATAGACAAAGTGGAGAACGAATTCTTAGTGCCAATGTTCGGGACGAGGTCACTCCTCAGGACGGAGGAAAGGAGTGAGGAGAAAAGCTACTACTGGTTGCTTGAAAAGGCCGGGCTTCCCTACCCCGAGGAAGTAAAGCCAGAGGAAATAGATGAGGTTGGCCTTGTTATAGTCAAGCTGCCCCACGCAAAAAAGAGGCTTGAGAGGGGATTCTTCACGGCCGCAAGCTACAAAGAGTTCAAGGAGAAGAGCGAGAAGTTGATAAGGCTTGGAATTATAACAAAGGAAGACCTAGAGAAGGCGAGGATAGAGAGGTACATAATTGGGCCGGTCTTCAATTTCGACTTCTTCTACTCACCCATAGATGAGGAGATAGAGTTACTAGGAATAGACTGGAGGTTCGAAACGAGCTTGGACGGCCACGTAAGGTTGCCCGCAGCCCAGCAGCTAACTTTACCTGAATGGCAGTTCGAACCGGAATACACCGTTTGCGGCCACGCATCCTCGACCTTAAGGGAGAGTCTGCTGGAGAAAGTGTTCAAGATGGCAGAGAAGTACGTTGAAGCAACGAAGAAGTATTATCCCCCAGGGATAATTGGTCCATTTACACTGCAAACTGCAGTTGACAAAGACTTAAACTTCTACATCTACGATGTTGCACCAAGAACCGGAGGAGGAACGAACATCCACATGGCCATGGGGCATCCTTATGGGAATTCGCTATGGAGGAAGCCTATGAGCACGGGGAGGAGGATTGCATTGGAGATAAAGAGAGCTATTGCACTTGATGAGCTTGAAAAGGTTGTGACATAACAGTTTATAAATGCCCTTTATTTTATTTTGGGGATTCGAATGTCAGATGTTTTAAGTCTTGTCATCAAATTCTACAACGATGAATACTCCGATTCTCTTCTCTATGCAGAACTTGCTAAAGTTGAAAAAGATGAAAAGATTAAAGAGGAATTCCTGAGATTAGCAAGAATAGAGGCCAAGCACGCAAAGTTTTGGCTCTCCTTTTTAGAGAGGAGAGGGATAACCCCCAACAAGCCCAAGGTCAAAAGATGGACAATTCACATCCTAAAACTAATGAGGAAAATTCTAGGCCCAGGGGTCGTTGCTTCCCTTTTGGAGATGGGCGAAAATAGCGCGATCCAAAAGTACTTCAAGTTCCTTACTGAACACTCTCAAGAATTCTCTCCCGATGAAATGGAGAAACTAAAGGAGATAATCCTGGAAGAGCTAGAGCATGAGAAGTTCTTCTATGAGAGCAAGAGAAGGTTTCACGTAGAGAACGTGAGGGACTTCGTCTTAGGAATGAACGATGGTCTCGTCGAAATACTAGGAGCTGTTACCGGTCTTTCTGCCGTCTATCCGTACTCGCCAAGGCTAGTCGGGATCAGTGGTCTTATCGTGGGAGTTGCCGGTGCACTATCAATGGCCATTGGAGCCTTAATCTCGGTTAGATCTCAAAGGCAGGTAAGCGAGGCAATAAGGGAGAGGACTAAAGTCCTGTTCAAGGTCTCACCAGAAAGAGCCGTTAAAGAGGTATATGAAAAACTTATCGAGGGAGGCCTCCCAGAAGAGATAGCCCAAGAAGTGTCCGTAAAGCTAAAGGGAAAAGAGGAAGCTTTAATAAAGCTCCTTGTCCATGAAGAAGAACAGAACGAGTTAAGGGCCGCCCTATATACCGGCCTCGCTTACCTTGTCGGCGTTGCATTCCCAGTGACCCCCTACTTCTTCGCGCGCTCATCACTAACGGCCCTCCCCATCTCGGTAATGCTTGCTGGCTTGGCGTTAAGTGTTGTAGCAACTTCAGTTGCCTTGATCTCAGGGATCTCAATTAAGAAGAAGGTTGCAGAGATGGTAGTCACCGGCCTGGGAGCAGCGTTTTTAAGTTACCTATTTGGACATTTAATGGAATCAGTATTTAACGTCTCGGGGCTATGATGATGAGGGAGATATTTTCAGCGGTAATAATTGGAGTACTGGGGTTGCTTCTCCTCTCTTCCTCTTCTCCGATAACGTTAGTCCCAACTATATCTAATGAGCTCCCAAAAAAAGAATCCCATTCCATAGATCTCAGGGAAAACCTCTACAGGTTATCGATATTCAACGATGCAACCGTCATGGTTGTGTTCGAGGATAAGGGGAGGGTCGCGTACCTAAGGCAAAACGTCTACTATACCTATAAGAACGGCAAGTGGATTGGGGAGAAATTCAATGGAATAAAGGTTTTTGGAAAGATACCAATTTTTGAACCTAAGGTACCGCACGAAACAATTATCGATAGGGTAAGGGTTGAATTAAAATCTCCCCTCCTTTCGGGAAACCTCTATACAACCCTTTATACCTCCTGGATCTCGATTCCCGCCCTGTATTCGGGGGATCTTGAGTTGCTTAGACCAAAGAGGTACCCCGTGGAATCCTACGATTTTGAAGCAACGCTTTATGAGTTCCCGGATGATGTTCTAAGAAGAGCTAAAGTTCCCGAAGTAAGTTTAGAAGTTCCAGAGGTAAGCGAAAAGGTACTTAAGTTGGCAAAGAACATAACTAAGGGAATAGAGAGCCCTTACGAGAAGGCCCTGGCCATAGAGAGGTACCTCGAAGAGAACTACTTCTATGATGAAAAAGCTCCCCCAGCGCCCCCAGGAATAGATCCCATTGAGTGGTTCCTCTTCTATTCAAAGCGAGGAGTCTGTCTCGATTTTAATACGGCCTTTGTTATCTTGGCAAGACTTAACGGCCTTCCGGCAAGGCTAGTAACGGGGTTCAAGATCAAGGCCGAGCCTGGAATGCAGGAAGTTAAGTTAAGGCAGGCACACGCCTGGGCTGAGGTTTACTTTGAAGGTGTGGGCTGGATAACTTTTGACGCCACTGGATCCCGTAGGCCTGAGGAGAAGAAAGAGGAGGTGCAACAAAAGCCCGGAGTTAGAGAGGTTAAAGTATCCCTTGGAAATAGTACGGTTATAGAGCTCCCATTCAAGGTTAACCTGACAACTAACCCCGAAATTCCCATCAATATTACGGTTAAAGATGGGAAGACGATAGTGAACATAACCGGAGAGAAAGTTGGGTGGTTTAACGTTACCTTAGGAAAATTGAACCTTTCCATCTTAGTTGGCTACAACACTACAACTAAGATAATTAAGTGGCCAATGGAGATCACGGCCGGTTCTAACTTCACCGTGGAAGGCATCGTCATTACAACAGAGGGCACCCTCGTTCCCGCAGGTCCCGTGAGGATAGAGCTTAGAAAGGAGAAGGAATCGCCAGGAAAAATTGTAGGAAGAGGAGAAGTTAGAAATGGCAGATTTGTAGTTAAATGCTCAGCTACGGGAGTTGCAGGAAAGTATCATATAGTAGCCGTATACGAGGGGTGGGGACCATATTTTGAATCAACTAGTGATCCCACCATAGTAATTCGGGATAAAGCTAAGATCTACGTGAAGGAATTCAACTACACAAGGGTTGGTTCGGTAAAGATACAGGGGTTCCTGGGAACGGAAGGAGGAGCCTCTCTTGGTGGGGAGTACCTTGACGTATTCTTGGATGGAAAACTTGTAGGTGTCGCGAAAACCGACAGTTCAGGTAGATTTTCATTCTTCGTAGGGGTTGGAAATCCTGGTATTCATAAAGTTACCCTTGTCTATGAGGGTAGTAAGGGAATTGAAGGAGATAAGAAAACCATTGTGTTTAGGGCGATCTCCGCATCAGTTACCATCCCCTCTTTCGTTTATGCGGGGGATGAACTTGAGATAAGGGGGAAGATAGTGGGGGCCAGCGATGGAACAGTAAGTATTAGCGGAGATTTTGGAGATTACTACTCTAAGCTTAGTGAGAATGGATCCTTCAAGCTAAGGATTCCCGTTCCCCAGGACGCCAAAGGATATAGGAAGGTAATAATCTACTATGGAGACCTTAAATTAATCGAGAGAGAGGTTTACGTTAAGCAGAAATTGCTTGTAGATGTTTCCAACGCATTAATGGTTGTCAACAGATCCAATGAGCTCACCGTGAGAATCACCTTCATCAACGGGAGCCCCCTTATTGGTTCAAAGGTCATGTTAGTAGCTTTTAACGAGACATTAAGTAATATAACCAACAAGAAGGGAATAGCAACCTTTAGGATAACTCCAGAGTTCACTGGTAAGTACACCGCCAAGTTAATAGTAATAACGAACGATGGATTTGAGATCATCCCAGTAATCCTTAGGGTGTACAGGTATCCGCTTTACGTTTACGTAGGCCTGTTCCTCTTATTACTTTCACTCCTTGCCCTCTCTGCTAAGACAGTAAGGGTAAAACTAAGCTTCAATAGGGAGCCACCCGTGTACATGACCAATGAAACCGTTGAGATAAAAACGAACTTGCCAGTATCCCTCTACGTAAACGGTAGACTTCATGGTAGGGGAAAAGAGTTTAAGCTGAGGCTTAATCCTGGGAATCATAAAATATGTGCAAGATTTTTCTTTTTCTCCAATGAGCGCGAAGTTAAGGTTCTGGGCAACTACAATGATGTGATAGTGTGCATTTTTGAGGAGTGCCTTAATGGAGAACCGAGCAAGACCGCCAGGGAGATCTTAGGGCTAAATGACTTATCCCTGATATTCGAAAAGGCAAGGTATAGCCTTAGGAAGATCTCACTAGGGGAAGTTTTAAGGTTCTTTAGGGGAATTAGGGGGAGGTGTTTAAATGAGGGAGCGAGTGAAAAATAGCCTGCCTTACATAGTTCTATATTCATTTGCCATCCTACTCGTCAGCTTGCTCCGTTTACCTCAAATTTACTCAGATGTACTGATGGGCTTTCTCCTTTTCATGCTCGTTGGTGAAATTATAGTAATCATTACCGGCCTCCCAGGGATTCGTGTTCTCTTTGGGGGGCTGGGACTTGGAATATCTCTCTACTATTCGCCGATAAAGTACAATGACATCCTATCGCCAATAATCTTAGGATTTTCCATGTTCTACGTAGCTCCCAGGTTTCCTCAGGGTTTCGCATTTCTCCTCCAGGGAATAGGGCTTAGTGTTTTGCTTTACTCGTTTTCAAAAGTCTTTGAGCCATTAGAGAGTATGTTTCACTTGGCTTTCCTCTTAACGCTCTTAGGCTACACCTTGGCATCCCTTGAAGGTTTTGGAATTCTTAAAGGGGAAGTAATCAGGGAGAACGTAAAGGCCTTTCCAATTGCAGGATTACTCTTAGGAACGTACTCAATCAATTTATCATATCTCGGATTCATCGGATTTCTATTGAAATTATTTTCTATGATAACTGGCCTTTATCTCCTTTCTTACATCACTATCGCGGGAATATCTAAGAAAAGTGAGGAGGAGGCAATAGTTGGGGAGCTCGATATCAAGATCGAAGAGGACTTTAGGAAGGATCCAATGTTAAAGGAGGCCGAAGATGCCGTTAAAGAATTTGTAGTTAAAGGAGACAAGTTACCTCTCCTGACTTACATCGCATTCTATGGAGTCCGGGCAGGACTTCCAAAGGACAAGCTTATGAGCCTTCTTGAACCTCTAGCCAACTACGAAAAGAAAAAATACTCAAATCTAGCACCTAAATGGTGGATCAGGTTAATGGAGAAGAGAGAAGCGAAGAGGAGGGAAGATATAGTAAAAGAAATTAGCAGGAGGATCAGAAATGAGTGAGATAAAGGAAATATTTGAGGAGATAGGAAAAGCCTTTATAGGGCACGAAGATGTCGTTAGGAAAGTTCTTGCGTCAGCCCTGGTAAACGGAAACGTGTTATTTGAAGACAATCCTGGGCTAGGTAAAACGTTACTTGCAAAGGCCTTCGCCAAGGTTCTAGGGCTAAACTACAGGAGAGTTCAGTTTACTCCCGATTTATTGCCTTCAGATATAGTGGGAACAAAAGTCTGGAGACCCGAAAAAGGGACCTTCGAAGTAATGAAGGGCCCCATATTCACTAATGTTCTTCTTGCGGATGAGATAAACAGGGCTCCACCAAAAACACAGTCAGCCCTTCTTGAAGCAATGGAAGAGAGGCAGGTAACAATAGAGGGGGAAACCTTCAAGCTTGATGAACCTTTCTTTGTTATAGCAACCCAAAATCCGCTTGAGTTCGAAGGAACGTACCCCCTACCCGAGGCCCAATTAGACAGGTTCCTTCTTAAGTTAAGTATAGGCTATCCCAAGAGTGAAGATGAAGAAGTCGAGATTTTAAGGGCAAGGCTTAGGTGGCAGAAGGATGACCCAACGGTAGATCTCTCTCCAGTCGTAGGAAGGGAAAAATTCCTAAGAATGCAAAGAAAGGT
Source organism: Pyrococcus kukulkanii (assembly GCF_041647995.1). Taxonomy (NCBI): domain Archaea; kingdom Methanobacteriati; phylum Methanobacteriota; class Thermococci; order Thermococcales; family Thermococcaceae; genus Pyrococcus; species Pyrococcus kukulkanii. The sequence goes on along the minus strand of NZ_JARRIB010000002.1, from coordinate 343,232 downwards.
AGAGTCTGAAATTAGGATCCATGATGATATCCTCCGGTACATAGCAAGGATAGTCCGAACAATAAGAGAGGATGAGAGAGTTGAAGCTGGGCCAAGTCCAAGGGGAGGACTGGCGTTGATGAAGCTTGCAAAGGCAAATGCGTTCATAGAGGGTAGAGACTACGTTATTCCCGATGACGTTAAGATGTTCGCAATAGAAGCGTTGAGCCACAGAATAATTTTGAGGCCTGAATATTCCCTAGAGAGGGGTGTTGAAGTTGAGATAGTTAAGGAGGCCCTCGAAGCGGTGCCCGTGCCAAAGGGGTTGAGGTACTGATGAAGGGGGCAAGCTTCCTAGTATCACTATTCCTATGGTTCATCCTCATGTCAATAGTGTTTGACGTTCCAAGGATAGGAATCTTTCCCCTAATCCTACTCATCTTCGCCGTTTTAATACCTTCCCCAAGGGAGATAGAAGTTCAAAGGACTTTGGACAAAAAGAATGTTAGGATTGGTGAAGTCATAACCGTGAACCTGGAAGTTCATGTGAAGAAGGGGATAGGTCTAGTTTTTATTAGGGATACCATTCCCCCGATGTTCGAAGTCATTGGAAGGCCTTATGCATCATTTTTCGTGCTACCTTGGAGGAGGAAATTTAAGTTTGGCTATTCCTTAATTGCCCGAAAAAGGGGAAAATACGAATTGCCAAAGACGGAGGTATACTCATTCCATGTTTTAAGGGTTCATCCAACAAGGTGGATGTTAAAAGGTGAAAGTGTGGAAATAGTCGTCACTTCTCATGGTTACTTGAAGGTGTCACCCCATAGAATTCTAAGGGCAAGCATGGCTCAGGCTATAATGTACTCAAGATTCGGCCCTACAACAACCGATTTCAAGGAGATAAGGGAATACAGGCCAGGAGATCCATTTAAAGCGATAAATTGGAAAGCTACCGCAAGAGTTGGGAAGCTTTTGGTAAATGAGTTTGAACGAGAGGGAAGGAAAACCGTAATGATAATCCTAGATGCAAGGATGGAGAAGCTTGGTTCGTACTTTGAAAATCCCCTTGAGTATGGAATTAAACTTTCGATGGTTCTAGCAGACTTTTACCTATCCCTGGGAAATAACGTTGGCTTGTACATATTAGGGCAGGGAAAGCTTGTAACTCCTGCTTCCTCTATGAGTCAACGTGAAACCATAGTCAAAGCCCTGCTCTCCGCTGGATTAGACAAGGAGGAAACCCTCGAAAATGCCTTTAAAAACTTAGAAATAATCCTGAGAAGATTCTCTCCCATGGTGATTCTCATAACGAATTTAACAGATGATGTAACATCGGAAGTCACTTCATTAAGGAGAGACCTTGTGATAATTGATGTCTCAATGTACGGAGAGATCAGTGAGGAAGGCTCACTTGTTGAGCTGAAAAAGCAGGCTCTTAGAAGGGCCGCTCAAAAGAGGGTTATCAAGTGGGATGTGGGTAAGGAAAGCCCCCATACGGTGCTGTTAAAGCTCTTAGGGGTGGTCAAATGAAAGCCCTGAAGACCCTCGTTCTTATGCCCTCCCTTTATTACATATATCATCTCCTCTCAAATGTCACCCCATTAATGGAGACCCTGTCATTAGGCCTTTCAATCTTAGGGATTCCGCTTAATGCCATGACATTCTTAGGATTGATACTTGGCATGATAGGCATAGCAGCAATCCTATCACCAAAACCCTCCTACTCCATAGCATCGATAGCGTTCATGTTGTATTTCTTGACATGGATAGGGCAAAATTCTCCAGTACTCTCATCCATATCCCCCGCCTTCACGAACATATTCCAGGCATTCTTCCCAGATGTTTCAGCTAAGAATATTGCAATTGTCTCCCTCATCTTGGTCATCTCGTACTTCTTCGACCTATATGGGAAATACGAAGAAATAAAAACGCCAATTCGTGAGAGACTTATTGGCATTGTCACATTTACTGTGATTACCCTTGTCGCCTTCTTGATCTCTTCGCTCATTAAGCCCCCAAGGTTACCGTCCATTAATCCAATAATTCTCCTCCCACTCTTCGGTCTCGGCTTTTATCTTTTATCTCAAGAAAGAGAGAAGCACGTGATCACGGTAGTGAGAATAAGAACAAACGCTATCTTAGAGGCTAAAGTTGAAGATAAAAAGTTAATAATAATTCCAAAGAGGGGACCGATCGGAACTAAGGTAATAGAGTTCGAAGGACAGTTTGATAAGGTAGTGATGTTAGAAGAGGGCAGGGAAGTACAACTCAAGAAGATCTTAGAATCCGTTGATGATAATGGTGTGAGGTTAATCCTGTACTCCAATGAAGAAACAAAACCAATATAGGGGGGATCGTGATGAAGAGAGTCGCAGTCTTGATATTCCTGTCCTTGTTTCTTCCGTCAGTGGTTGGATGGAATGGGCAGTTATGTTCTAACGTTAAGTATCAAAAGAGTATAGAGGCCGTTGCACTGGATAATTCAACGATATATGCCTCGTGTTCATACAGGGCAATAGCTAATTCCTCAGGCCTTATAGGGATTTACTACCTTGGAACCACTGGTGCATACTCCATAAACGGTACGAAGTTGTGGGAAGTTGATTCTGGCTTTGTAGTCAAGTTGATCCCCATTGAAGATGGTGTACTTGTCGGGAGCCTTGGAAGTCTACTAAGGCTAAACAAGACTGGCAACTACACCGGAAGGTTCATAACCAAGTATAAGCTCTACGACTTCATATTAAATGGAAGTTACATCTACATTGCCAGTGGAGACATGTTTACCAAAAATATGAGCAAGGGGGTTCTATATAAATTATATCTTAACAATTTAACCCAAATATGGTCACTTAATTTTACTGATCTCCTAGGTAGAGTAAGAGTGGGAAAAGTCATTTATGTCGGAAGTGGCTACCCTTCGGGTTTTGCAGGCAAGCTTAAATTTGGAAGGCTTTATGGAGTTAGTCCAGAGGGGAAGATCTTATGGCAAGTTGAACTTGGAGAATGGGTGAGAGACCTAGAGGTCTGGAGGGGGGATGCGGTAGTTGGAACGGGTTATAATGGAACTGGACATGTTCTCCTGGTAGACTATAACGGGAACATATTATGGAATGAAACCCTGTTCTACGTCGAAGACATCCTAGTCAATGGTGATACTGCCTACGTTGGAGGATATAAAGGCGTTGCCGCCATTGATTTAAGGAAGCGTAAGGTACGATGGGAATTAGAATTACCGTATAGGGTAAAGGCTTTAGCCCTTTATAAGGGGAAGTTGCTCGCTGGAAGTGGGGAGTTTAAAACAAAGGATGGAACTGTCTACAGCGTTGGGACACTGTACGTTATTGACCCAAAGGATGGAAAGATACTGAAGGAGATACCAACAGGGTACGTGAGAAGCATCTCATCGAGAGATAAATTTGTGGTAGTTGGAACCGGAAGTAACATATTTATGGTCTTTAAGGAAGACGAAATAATACCAAAGTCTATCTGCGGACCAGGACTATTACTTCTCCTTTTCCTCCTTGGAAAGAAACTTAAGAAGGGTTAAGAATTTCCTAACTTTTTCTCCAACTTCTCCTTTAATCTCATTCGGTTTTACTGGGATAACGTTCCCTTGGGTAACTAGAGCAACCTGATTGTCGATTATTTTTAAGATACCAACTTTCCCATTAACCTCTACTACGGTCCCTTCTATAAGTGGAGAGAAAATTAAACGGAGCAATTTGTATATACCCCTTTTATCATAAATTAGGGGATTTCTACCAACTGAAACTATAACTTCCTGCCCCCAAGATAACGTTAATTTGATTCCTCTCCTCGGTGGCTTAAAAAGTGTCAGCACTACTCCGCAGACGTCCTCGATGTCGTCCAAGTTGAACGCCAGTTCTCCCATAGGTCTTAGATTAAATATCAGCTTCTTCCCGTCTAACCTAAAAGTGGCTCTCCTAAATTTTGGAAACTTTGGAGGCGACGTAGAGGGATAAGTCAGTACATCGACCCACACGCTTATTAATTTATTTACTGCATTATATTTTTAACGGAGGTTGTAGAGGGTATTTTGATGTTTGGAAAAATCAAACTGGCTCAAGGGAGTATTTCAATAGGGGATCAGATAATAAATATAAAGAAAACCGGGGAGTGGTTTGAGTATCTCAGGGGAAACGTGAGAAAGAAAATAATCGGGGATATCCTTCAAATATTACCAGCACCGGCTAAGGGGTATGGAGTGAAGCTTATGATGGTTAGGCTGGAGGAGGAAATAGTCATAGCCCCAGGAAGTAGAGTTGAGGGATTTCTCACAGTTCCCGTTGAAGTTTCGGTAAGAGCAGGGGAAGTCGAAGTTGATAGATTTTCGCTAGGTAGGGAAAAGTATGCCCTTTATGGAACCCTCGAGAGAGGAGTTATCGTGAGGTATTCAAGAGGAAGCCTCCAAGAGAAGCCAAATGGAATTGGAGTTCTTAAAGTTAGGATAATCAATAAGGGAACGTCTTGGGGAAAAGTTGACAGAATAGTGTTTCCCCTGTTAGATGTTATGTACTATACCAAGGACAGGGCCTTCTATCCCCTGGTGGAGGTAATAGTTGATAGGGGCATTGAAGCCATAAACACTGGGGAACCCCCAATGGATGGACTCTCCGTGGTCGGCGAGCTAAAGAAGTTATCATTTAAGATGAGATGGTGATAACGATGATCAAAAATGCGACACTTGAACTTATTAAAGGTGTCTCACTTACCACGGATTCTCTCTTTAGCGCGATGGCAAGTATCGTTATAGGTCTGATCTTAGCTGAGGTACTTTACAGATGGATATTAAACCTCTCAAAAAGCACGAAATATGTTTGGATATTAAACGAAGACACGGCGAAACTCTTGAGGAACTTCATTATAATTGGCTCCCTGCTCTCGGCTTTTGACACATTGGGACTGTTCGATATAATGGTCTTTGGAAGCAAGTTAAGTAGAGTAATCGCGGGTTTCCTCCTATTCTACATTTCCTATCTGATAGGGAAGAAAGTTCAAGACTACTGGCTTATAAAGGAAGGTGCGGAAGCCCAGATAAAGGCAAAGGTATTCTACTACGCTCTAGTCACAGTAGGATTTTTCTTGGCATTAAACATTGCGGGCTTCAGCGGTAAGCTAACAACGATAATTGCCGCCGCTGGAATTACGGGTATAGTTCTCGGTTTTTCGGCTCAGACGGTAATTGCCAACTTTATCTCGGGGATATTTATGTACTTTGACAAGCCCCTAAAGATAGGAGATCCAGTTGAAGTTGGAGGGTACTCTGGAATAGTCCACGATATAAGGATCCTTTCAACAAGAATTAGGACATGGGACGGTCTACTCGTTAGGATTCCAAATGAGAAGCTCTTTAATAGCGAGATAAAGAACCTTGCAAAGTATCCTGCCAGAAGAGTTGACGTTATAGTGGGTATAGCATATAAAGAGGACGTCGAGAGGGCAATAAAAGTGATAAGGGAAACTCTCGAGGAAATCCCCTACGTGCTCGCTGAACCAGAACCTTCAATCTTCATTAATGAACTTGGAGACAGTAGCGTTAATATAGCAGTGAGGGCCTGGGCCCCAAGTGAAAAATGGTTTGACGTGAGAACACAGATCCTGCAAAGGATAAAAGAAGCATTGGATAGAGAGGGTATCGAGATCCCATTCCCACAGAGGGTCAATTGGTTCGCGGAGGAGTTAAGGATAAAGCTTGAGCATTAGTCACCTCTCTGTATTTTTGCATGACCCCCTACTAAGCTCTTTCTTAGTTCTAAGTTCCTTATCTCGCATTTTTCATCTATTATTGAACGCCATATCGTTGAGTTTCTTATTACAGTTTTCTTGAAGATTATTGAATCACTCACATCAGAATTTTCTATTACACATTCCTCGTCGATATAAGCATAGGGCCCTATAATTGACCTTCCAAGTATCTTAGCTCCCTTCTTAATTATAACGGGAGGAATTATCTTGGCGTAGGGACTTATTTGTATTTCCTCTATTTCACTTTCCTTCAAGAACATCTTTAGGGCCTCTAGGTAGCTATCGGCGGATCCTATATCGTACCAATACTCACTGAACTTGTATGCGTACACCTCAATGCCTTTCTCAAGGAGCCACTGAATGAAGTAGCCTGGAGCATCTTTATTCCCATTCTTTAGGTACTCAGAAACAAGCTTTATGATGTCCTTTGGTAGGGCATATATCCCCGTGCTAATCAAACTAGTCTTTGCTTCGGGGGGTTTCTCCTCAAAGTAAACTACCCTATCACCCTCAAGTATCACAACCCCGTACCTCTTCGCTAGCTCAAGATCTCCAACATCATATACAGCTATTAACGTTTTTTTAATATCGTTAAATCTCTTAACGAAATCCACTAATGAGAGCGAGAAGACGTTATCCCCGGCTATTATGAGATAATCATCCTCCCCAAGGATATCTATTGCATTTTTTATTGCCCCAATAGTCCCAAGTTTTTCCTCTTCACTGTATGTATCCTCCACTATCAACTCTACCTCATATTTCTCTGCGAGTTTCTTGAAGTGCTTCTCAAAAAATTTATTTGTTGATATGTATGTGGGGATTCCGAGGTCACTAACTTTTTCAAGAATGTGTTCAATTATCGTTTTGTTACCAATCGGAAGGAGGGGCTTTGGTCTGTTCTTTGTTATTGGCCACAACCTTGTGGCGTATCCCCCTGCCATTATTAAGGCTTTCAACGTTACCACCTCAATTCTGTCGAAAATCCTTCTTTAAAACTTTGTCGATGTTATCATACCTTTTGATTTTTGATGGTAACTTTTATATTTAACATGAACTAAAAATAAAGGACAAAAGTTAAAGGTGGTGAAGATGAGGAAACTAGCATTATTGATATTACTAACAATTGCAGTAGCAGCAGTGACCCTAGGAAAAGCCATGGGAGAATTTAGGGATGTTTCTAGGTCTGAAGGGAACATAGTTTCAACGGGGGAATTTGACATAAGAATAAGTAAAGACAACTCAAGGTTTTATGATGAGCTACGAGTATTCAAAATAGAAGACCTAAAACCCGGCGACACTAGGAATATATCGTTTTTCATCAAGAATTATGGAGACGTACCAATCGGAAATGTATCTCTTCTTATCTTCGTTAGAGACATCGAAGATGAAGTATCTCCAGCTGAAAAGCCCTATGACCTGACACCTGAAAAGGGGGAACTAAGCTCGTGCATAATTGTAGAAAAAATAACTGTAAACTCAAAAAATGTCCTTAATTCTCCAACAAAACTTTCAGACCTCGTGGGCAAGGAAATAAAGCTGTTCACTGGAAACCTAGAAAGCGAAGAGACTCTTGAAGTAAAAATAACAATGAAACTTGCCGAAGATGCAGGCAATGAATGCATGACGGACAGTACCGAGGTTATGATGAAGATAATTGCTACCCAATGATTTTTAACTTCCTTCCCTTTTCTTATCCTGATGTTCTATGTAGAAATCCTGGGAATGATTCCAGAAATGGCAAAAGCTGAGGTTCAGGCTCTAGCTGAACTTGGGTATGGAAAGATTTTGGGGTCAGATTACCTATTAGTATATGGTAAAGTCGAGGATATTAACGTTCTAAATAGGCTCGGCCTAGCTCACGAGTATGGAGTTCTGATAGGATCTTTCGAGTCAATAGATGATCTCATAGAGTACTCGAAAGGTATAGAGTGGAAAAAATTAATCTCAGGAACCTTTGCAGTAAGAAAGGAGAGAATGCTAAATTGTTCATATGAGGTAGAAAATATAGACAAAAGAATTGGGGCAATAATACACTCTCAGGGATTTAAAGTTAATTTATCTAAGCCAGATACCCTAGTAAGGATATACTGTGGAGAGAAACTCTGGCTTGGAGTGAGAGTTAGGGAGTTCAAGGGAAAGGAATTCGAGGGAAGGAAAGCCGACAAGAGGCCATTCTCGAGGCCAATAGCTCTACCTCCCAGGATAGCTAGGGCGATGGTAAACTTGACAAGGGCCACAAGAGAGGTACTTGATCCTTTCATGGGAACAGGAGGAATGTTGATAGAGGCCGGCTTAATGGGTCTTAAGGTGTATGGAATAGACATAAGGGAGGACATGGTTGAAGGAGCAAAGATAAACCTTGAGTACTATGGAGTCAAAGACTACGTGGTCAAAGTTGGAGATGCAACAAGAATAAGGGAAGCATTCCCAGGGAAGACCTTCGAGGCCATAGCCACAGATCCTCCTTATGGAACATCAACTACACTGCCAATGGACAGAGACGAGCTATACAAAAGGGCTTTGGAAAGCATGTATGAAGTCCTTGAGGGCTACTTAAGCATAGCATTTCCTGCTGATTTCAATGCCGTTGAAGTTGCAGAGTCAATAGGATTTAAAGTCCTCGAACGATTCTATCAGAGGGTTCACTCTTCCCTCTCAAGGTACTTCTACGTGATGAAGGTATAAGAAAACTTAAAATAAGAACTTGGCCCCATGAGGAGTAGCGGGAGAGTTCTAAGGAGGTGATGCTCATGGCTGTCAGGGATTGTCCCGAGTGTCACGGCACGGGTAAAGTAAAAGTTGGTGAGAAGGAATGTCCCGTCTGTGGTGGGTGGGGGTACGTTCCTGCTGATTTCAACTTAAGCGAGCACCTGAAGGGGTACAGGAACCTTCAGAACATTGGGGTTGACGAGGAAGTAGATGAAATTCCCTGTCCAGAGTGCCACGGTAAAGGCGTAGTTCCCGTCTATGATACGTGCCCAACCTGTGGTGGAACTGGGAAAGTTCTAGTATGCGATATCTGTGGGCGAGTAAAGGGGCCCTGGGAACTAGGGATGGAGACAACTTGGGTCTGCCCTGAGTGCGAGAGGAAGTTTAAGGTTGTGTACGTTCTGGACAATGCCTGCGATTATGAGGATGTTGAAATAGGTAGTTATTACAAAGGAGTGATTGACAGGGTTGAAAGATTTGGAGTTTTCGTGAGGTTGAACAAGCACGTTCTCGGACTAATAAAGAAGAAGGATCTCCTGGGCAAGAAGCAGTACATCCCTGGGCGGGAAATAATAGTCCAAGTATTGGACGTCAGGCCAGATAGGAAGGAGATAGACTTCCTTGAGGCACCTCTAACGAAGTACAGGGAAGTTCAAGTAAAGAAAGAGCTTCCAGTGACACCAATTGGTGAGCTTAGGGAGGAGCTGGCCGGCAAGACGGTGAAGATTAGGGGCAAGGTTACGCAGGTTCAAGTTACCGGTGGTCCAACGGTCTTCACCTTAACGGATGGAACGGGAATCACTTGGGCAGCAGCATTTGAAGCTCCAGGAGTTAGAGCATATCCAAACATAAACGTTGGAGATATAGTTGAGGTCATCGGAAAGGTTTCATTCCACGCGGGGAAAATCCAAGTTGAAATCATTGACATGTACAGATTATGGGGACCAGAGGCCGCTGAAGTCAAGAAGAGGATAGAGGAAGAGCTTGACAGGAAAGCTAAGCCTGAAGATGTTGGCTTCTTGGTTAAGAGCGAAGTTCTCGAGGCTCTTAAGCCTAAAATTATGCAGGCAGCCTTCATGATAAGGAGAGCTATCTTCGAGGGAAGGCCAATAATACTGAGGCATCACGCGGATACTGATGGCTATACAGCCGGAGTTGCCCTCGAAACTGCCATAGTTCCGCTAATCGAAAAAGTTGCTCCAGATCCAGATGCAAGGTGGCACCTCTTCAAGAGAAGGCCTTCAAGGGCCCCATTCTACGAGCTTGAAGACGTCCTAAAGGACATAATCTTCATGATGGAGGATCACATGAGGTTCGGGGATGAGCTACCCCTTATAGTTATAGTCGACAACGGAGGAACGAGCGAGGACATCCCAGCCTACAAGAGACTTAAAGCCTATGGGGTTAAGATAGTGGTCATTGACCACCACGACCCCAGGGACTGGGTAAGCGAGGATAAAGCAGCGGTTGACGAGTACGTTGACGTTCACGTCAATCCGCACCATGTCAAGAGGGGTTATTACGAGCTAACTGCAGGAATGCTTGCTACTGAAGTTGCCAGATTCATAAACCCGGAGGTTGAGGACAGGATAAAGCACCTCCCAGCTATAGCTGGAACTGGTGACAGAAGTAAAGCCCCAGAGTTCTACCAATACCTTGAGTACGCCAAGGAGAAAGGGCTAACCGAGGAGGACCTGAAGAAGATTGCAGAGGTAATTGATCATGAAGCATTCTACTGGAAGTTCATGGACGGCAGGGGGATCATCGAGGAGATTCTACTGGTTACGGGAAACCTCCAGAGACATAGAATGCTTATTGAGTCAATCTACCCAGAGGTCAAGGCGAAGCAGGAGAAAGTCCTTAAGGCCGTCCTGCCGCACGTTAAGAGCGTTGTTTTGCCCAACGGCATAAGGTTCAACACGATAGACGTTGAGATGTACGCTCCAAAGTTTGAATATCCAAGCCCAGGGAAACTCTCAGGAATAATACACGACCACTTCAAGGAGAAGTACGGGGAGGATTCTCCAATTGTGACGCTAGCTTACGGCCCAGACTTTGCCGTGGTCAGGGCAAGTGACGGAATGGCCAAGTACAACTTCGACCTAAACAAGATCGTCAAGGTTCTCGAGGAGAAGCTTCCGGATGCTGGAGTAGAGGGAGGGGGCCACAGTTACGCTGGCTCGATAAAGTTCTTCGAGGGTAAGAGGAAGGAAGTCCTTGAGGCCTTTGCCAAGGAGATACTCAAACTGAAGGCTGGTGCATGAAATGAATCCAGTATTTGAAGCTTTCTGGTACATCCTTCCCGCTTACTTTGCAAATTCCTCCCCTGTTATCTTGGGTGGAGGAACTCCAATGGACTTCGGCAGGAAGTGGAAAGATGGAAGAAGAATCCTAGGGGACGGAAAAACTTGGAGAGGATTTTTTGGCGGCCTAATAGTGGGGACGCTCATCGGCGTCATCCAGTACTATTTAATGCCTAGTTATTATGGTTCTCTGGGGTTGGCACTTAAGCTGGCCTTTCTCCTAGCCTTGGGAACCCTAGTTGGTGATTTAATTGGTAGTTTCATAAAGAGAAGGCTAGATCTGCCCAGGGGATACCCAGCAGTTGGCCTTGACCAGTGGGGTTTTCTGATTTCAGCTTTATGCTTCGCCTATCCAGTAAAAACTATTCCTACGGGAGAAGTCCTGTTCCTGCTCGTTGTAACGCCAATAATCCACTGGGGCACGAACGTATTTGCCTACAAGATGGGATGGAAGAGCGTGCCTTGGTAGTGAGAAATACTTTTAATCATGCCCTTAAACTTCCAAAGTAGGTGAGACTGTGAGGCTGAAGAAGCTCGTCGTTAAGAATTTCAAGAGTCTTCGGAACTGTGAGATTGAGCTCGGCAAGTTTAACGTTTTAGTTGGGCCGAACGCTTCTGGAAAGTCCAATCTTGTCGAGGTCTTCAAGCTACTTCGGAAAATCTATGTGGAGAGAGACTACAATCCTTTTCTCGAGTGGTGGGGATACAATAATGTCGTCTGGGCAGGCAGAGAAGAACTTCCCATAACAATTGGAATGCTCTTCGATGTTGAAGGCTACGATGTCTACTTCGAGATGACATTTACGGGAACAGGTGGAAGTTTTAGAATTTTGAAGGAGGTCATAGAGGTTAGAGAGTACCTAACTATCGAGAAAAAGGGTCGAAATGTTCTCCTTAGATATTCTGAAGACTTTTATAGATCAATAAGGAAAACCCTTGGACTTTTTGATTCATTGTTTGTTCATCCAGAAACTGAACTCGTGTTAGAGGCCCCTGAACAGAGTTCTCTTATTTTCTTGATATCCCCTGAGAAACCAGAGGATGCCCTTGTCTCGGAATTTCTAGGAAGGTTATTTGGTATTCTACCCCTTGTTGGGGTGAGGAGGCTCGATGATAAGAAAGATATTTTCGTGGTGTCTCCAAAGATAAAAGAAGATCTCGTTATTCATCGCTTTGTTAAAGGATTTCTCCAATTACTATCCTTCCAGCAACTTAAGCAACTTGATATAAGGAAAATTAAAAATCCCCAGCATCCTCGCAAAGAAACAACACTAAAAGAAGATGCCTCAAACCTTGTTCCCCTCCTCTACAACATATGGCTCCGGGAGGGAAGACTTCCTGAAGAGATAGCCAAGCCTCTCTCCATAGTCTTTCCAGACACAAGGGTTTTCTTCCAGCTGACCGAGGATGGTAGGGTCATGATGAAGGTTTTTGAAGGCGACCTTGAGCTTGCTCCTCCCAGCATCTCGGATGGATTCTATAAGGCTCTCGCGATACTTACCGCTGTTTACCTAAAACCTCCTCTCCTGATAATAGATGAGATAGAGAACTCCCTCCATCCCGAAACCCTTGAGCTCATTATTGACACGCTTAAGGAGAGCGAAAGTCAGGTAATAATAACTACCCACTCTCCAGTGGTTGTTGACATGGTTGAACCCTCCGAATTAATCCTCGTTGATAAAGAAAAGGGCGAAACAGTATTCAAGAGGATAGAAGATCCCGAGAAAATCAAAAAGTTCCTCAACGAGAAGGGGATTACCCTCAGCGAAGGATGGCTCTACGGCTCTTTATTCGAAGGAGATTAGCAGTGATGAGCCATGACAAAGGAGATCGTCATAATAACGGAAGATGCCTACGGTGGGGAGTTCTTTAGACGGCTTCTGGAAAGGCTGAGTAGCGAGTCAATAGTAGACGTTAGGCTAAAGAAAATCCGCGGGAGGAAAAATCCTATTCACGCTCCTTTCTTATGCAATCCCAAGCTCGAGAGAATTATCAAGGCTGCGGAACTTGCTTTACCTGATTTAATACTTCTCGTTTATGACGGCGATGGTCCCTCAAGTTATGCCTCCCGGAGGAATAGGATCAAAAGACACATCCCCAGGGACTTGAAGACACCAGTTAGGATACTCCTCTTTGAGTACGAAATTGAGGAGTTGATATGCAAGAGCCTGGGATATCACTGGAGCACTAAGCCTTCGGAAGAATTAAAACTACGAGAAGGATACGCCAAGCATAGGTTACCAGACTATGTCCATAAACTCGATTTTGAGAAACTCAAGAAGAACTGCAACTCTTTTCGTGAATTTTTGAAAGTTTTGAGAGAGTGAAAATCATTAGATAGCGTATTGGGCATAATAAGCCAACGCATTCAAAAGTTCATTGAATCCCTCATAGGTTACTAGAGAGAGTAAAATCGGCCTCTGCTCAAGTCTTTTCTCTACTATTTTTGCTAATTCTTCAACTTTTTCCCTGGGAACCAGGTCTATCTTATTTATTACAACAATTATCGGTTTTTCATACCTAAACTTGAGCATGTAGTGGAGCTTTTCCATCCCCCTATGAAGCCCCTTCGTGGCATCTATCATGTGGATTATAACATCAGCATTCACAATTTCTTTTATTACTTCCTTAAACTTCTCTTCGCTGAGTACTTTCCCTCTAACTTCCTTCTCTGGATCAAAAAGACCTGCCGTATCTATAAGCACTAGCTCATCGGCACCTCCAAAAGGATTTTTCATAGTCTTTGGTAACTTAACTTTTCCAAAGTATCTTCTTATGGTTCCCTTGGTAGTTCCGGGAACCTCAGAGACCTCCGAAACTCTTCCTCCAAGTAGTGCGTTCATTAAAGTTGATTTGCCAACGTTCTCAGCTCCTATGATCGCAACCTTTATCATCTTCTCATCACCAATATTATGGTAGCCCAACGGCTTTAAGGGGTTGAGGGGGATGAAGAGGAGGGTGAAACTTGGCCATCACTATTATTATATAGTAACTCCAGACGAACTCAAAAATGGGAAGTATAAGGGCAAAAACGTTGTGGTAGAGGGAGAAATTGAGAGCAAACCTGTAATTGAATTTCTGCCAATGGAGCTTCCAAGTTATAGGACAATCTTTACGCTAGCAGGCTTAAAAATTGAGTTTTCAGGAACTCCTTATGTTAAATCCGGGGAAAAGATAAAGGTGTATGGAGTATTTGTTGGAGATGGAATAATAGCAAGGGCCATTGAGACTGAGGGTGCGATATATCTAACCGAGGAATGAGAACATGTTCAAAAGGATAAAGACAGTTGCGAGGCTGAAAACTCCTCTCAGAATGAAATGGCTATTCAAGGGTATGCCAAAGCCTGAAAGCATAGCTTATCACTCTTACCACTGCTACCTTATCATATTCCTGCTACTGAGCATTTTAGAAGGAGTGATAGGGAGAAGGCTCCCAAGAGGGCAGTATATGACATGGTTGAGGCGTAGTAACGAGCCTTCAACTTCCAGCTCAGAGATAGTTAGTTAAGTAAAAACTTTTATACTAAATAAGTTGTTAGGACTTTTAAGCGAAATCAGGAGGCTTAAGTCATGATAGAGGGTTTGGCTTTCATATTCTCTCTTGTCCTCACCTATTACATCGCAAAGATCATGAAAAAAGCTGGGATAGTTGGCAAAGATGTTCATAAGCCATATGAGGCTTATGTTGCTGAGATGGGTGGAATCTCGTTAGTTTTTTCAATAGCACTTTTTGGAGCCGTTGTTGAATCCTCACAGCAAATTTTGCTCATCTTTCTTCTCATGGGACTAGTTGGGGTCATTGACGATCTAACTAACCTCCCTCAATCCCATAAGGTATTGCTTTCGGCCCTGGCAACCCTGCCACTCCTTATGTGCTTTAGGAGGGAGTACATCATAATAGGCCCCCTAAAACTCCAAGCCCCATTCATTGTCCCAGTAATATTCTGGCTGTATACGATAGGATCAGCAAACTTGGTGAACATGCTTGCAGGTTTTAATGGCTTAGAAGTTGGTACCTCGGCAATAATATTTTTCTTCCTTTATCTACTTTCAGGAGATAAACTAGCCTTAGTTGCCTTCTTTGCTTCCCTCGGATTCTTAGTATGGAACAGGTATCCTGCAAGGGTCTTTCCTGGTGACACAGGAACACTTTCCCTTGGCGCATTGATGGCCATGATAGCCATAGACAATGGGCTTGAGTTCCCATTGGCGATAATGTTGTTTCCCCACGCTATAGATTTCCTGCTGAAGATGAGGGTTAAGTTTAAAGGGAAAAAGATGGGAGGAGCAAGACTTAGGGAGGATGGCACCTTATCCCCACCACCATATCTATCCTTTTTGGGCCTGATAATGAGGATGAAAAGGGTCAGAGAGTGGGAGCTTGTACTCTACGTGTGGATAATTGAAGTCTTGCTTGGCTTTATAGCACTTAATCTATCAGCTTGACCATTCCAAAGCCAAACCTTGTTTTTTCGCCAAAACCATTTTCATAACCAAACTTTGCTATTTCCTCTGAACCGAGGTATCTAAATACCATGAGCGATCCTCTAATATAGGAATCCCCAACCATTAACCTTGTAGGCTTGAACTTTAGCACCTCTATCTTGAATTCCTTATCCTCTGGGAGATACCCCATGATTTCGTTATAGCGAAGGAGCATTACCTTTCTCAGTCTATCCATGAATAGGTCATCATGAGGATAGAGATCCCAATGTCTAAGCTTTCCATTCTCAAACTTTATCGTCCTTACTACTATTGGACTCAGCGTAGAGAACATGTTTTCCCTTCCTACGCTCTTGACTTTTATCGCCTTTATATCACCAACAAGAAACGTTACCTCCCCTATTCTAAACTCGGGACTTTTCTCAACGGCCTCAGCAATTGTCCTAATTATCTCCTCGTTGGATGATGAAACGTAGAGGGATACATCGTCTGACAGTATTTCAATGCCCTTTTCAGGTAGTACCCTTCTCTTTCTCACGATAATCCGAGAAAACGTCCAATATCCGTGCGGAGAAGAAAGCATCTTCGACAAACCTGGCTCTATAGAATTCACTTTCTCTAATATTTGAGTGTAGACCTCATAATTGTAATTAAAAGGTAGAACGGCATTATCTTTAAGAGGAAGCAGTTTTATCTCTATTCTCATCTATACCCCTCCTTATTTGCACCGAGCTATTTTATTGGAAATAGGGTAAATAGAAATAAAAAGACTTCGTCAGCTTGAGAATGGTATTGGAACTGCTGACACTATAAATATGACAACGGCGACTATTGCAAGCATTTTCCTTCCCAACGTCAACGGTGTAACTTCATCCAGTGCTCCAGGATTACCCACCCTCCCCATCAGCAGGATGAGCAGACCCCACAGGAGCCATCCTGGCCAGAAGTAGCTCAACCCTATTGCAAGGAACCCTAGAGCATATGTTAAGACCCTGTGAATCCTTTCTGGCAGTAATGCCCTTGCAACGTGACCTCCATCCAGCTGAGCTGCAGGCATGAGGTTCAGGAATGTCACCAGTATCCCCACCCACCCCGCAATCGCTAGTGGATGGAGGATTACTCCAACATTATCTCCAAGGTTCCCTAAGACTAGCTTAGTAAGCGCGTAGAATAAAATACTTGTTCCGAAGTACACCGTTTCATTCTGCTTGAGGTATCCCATAGGAACTATAGCAGAAAGTTTAAGCCCCACAATCGTCACGGGAATCGCCACTAATAGTCCTGCAATTGGTCCGCTAACTCCCAAATCTATAGCTGCGTTTCTGGTCGGAATTGGGGATTTTACCCTTATCACGGCCCCAAGGGTTCCTATAAAGGAGGGAAATGGAATAAAGTAGGGAAACGTTGACTTAACACCATGAAGAGTTGCCGCTATTTTGTGCCCCATCTCATGAGTGCCAAGGATCGCCATTATCCCTACTGAAAAAGCTAAAGCGTTCAGATAGACATTTTTAACCCCAGGAATACCAAGATCTTCAAGGGTCTTTATGTAGTTCAAGGAGAGAACGTAGCCTGCAAAAAACGTGCTAAGTAAGGTTAAAATGAACAGTAAAATACCAATCATGGGGTTTTCTTTAGTTTCAACTCTCTGGGCTGGAAAAACATAGAGAACTACCTTTCCGTTTCTTTTTTTCAAGGCTATCCAATAACCGAGCTTTTCAACCTCCCTTAGAACTTTCTCAAAATTTTCCTCCTTTATCGAAATGACTTCATAAACTAAGACTTCTCCCCTCCTCTCAAGGAGGGGTCCCAGTTCATAGTACTTCAATAATTCCTCCTCTATTCTAGGACTCTCCTCTCCCTCTATCTCAACCTCGTAGCCGACGAGTATCATATCCCCCCCACACACGGGGCACGCACCGGGGAGAAGGGGTCGAGTTGTATCCCTAACCTCCCTGTGGCCACACTGTATGCACTCATAGATTCCCTTCGCCAATTATCTCCACCTCCCCAGTCTCGGCGTTCACCCTAACCCTCATCCCGGTTTTCAGCTTTTTAATATCTATCCCGGTTACGAGAGGTATCCCAGAGATTATTGCGCCAACTGTCACTATCGTCTCTGCGTCCTCGATGATTAATGCCTTAGGACCATTACCACTCTTTGCTAGGGCATATATTACATAAGAGCCGACGGTCGACCCTTTTCCCCTAGGGAAGGCCAATATTTTCCCCTTTATGCTCTCACCCTTTATATCGCTCTCAGCGTCCGTAATAATCCCAGTTTCTGGATCCACACCACCTAAAAATGAGAGTGGCTTCTTCGAAACTATGACTTCTCCCTCGACGATGCCTTTCCCTATGCCCTTCCCCTTTAACTTCATTATGGCGCCTCCATAATTATTTTTTCAAGGCTATCTAGTCTAACGTTCAAACCAAACGACTTAAAGTAGAACGCCGCCTT
This sequence comes from Pyrococcus kukulkanii, assembly GCF_041647995.1. Lineage (NCBI taxonomy): Archaea > Methanobacteriati > Methanobacteriota > Thermococci > Thermococcales > Thermococcaceae > Pyrococcus > Pyrococcus kukulkanii. The sequence goes on along the minus strand of NZ_JARRIB010000002.1, from coordinate 325,571 downwards.
TCCGCTATTAGTTGCTACTCCAGAGTACCACTCATCTACTGGAGACACCACAAGGCAGACATCGCTTAATAATTTACCGTTGTACCTTTCAATTATCTCCGTGTAGCCTAGATAGTCCGCCAACGCTTTCACAGACCTGCTAACAGTTACGAAAAGGGGAATCTTTAGGGGCTTATCCCTCATCCTCAGCAGTTCCACTAACTCTTTGATCTCCCTGAGGGATGCATGTGGGCATCCTAATGAGATGAAGTCAACCTCCCTCCACTCGGCCGAGAACCTCTCCTTAACTTCTTGAAGATCCCTCTCATCAATTGTTATCTTTTCAACGTTATCATTTATGGCCACCTTCCATTCAGGGGTCTCCTCTTCGACGTGGTACAGGGCAACGCTACCGCTCGCAGCCATGCTCGCCCCCATGGCCTTTAGATCATCGACATCAGGCTTTACCCCTCTTATGTATGGGATACCATCCTTCACTATCTCTCCCACTCTATAACCTAAGATTGAGTAGTCTACTCTACCTTTCACTTTTGTCTCAACCTTTATTATGTGGGTGGCCTTTCTGTTCTCCTCCAAGTGAAGGCCATAGTTTGGTGTCTTCCCAACTATCGCGGCGGCTAAGCTTGAGGGGCCTCCCTCTCTGTTTGTCCTCGCACCCAACACGGAGTTAGCGAAACTTACAGCTGAGCTTTCACTCCAAGCAAGATGATCGCCGAACTTGGGGAGGTTTGGGCCATAGTAAGGGGTGCATGTGGAAGTTACCTCAATGCCCATTGCCCTGTATAGGTCAAGAATTTCCTGCTGCTTTTCCGTGAACTTCTCATCCCCGATTCCTGCAGGATTTAAGGTTGTATATACGGAAACCCTGGCTCCCATGTCAACGAAGTCCTTTAAGAACTGCATTCCATACTCCCCAAGGTTCTTATAGCTAACTCCAGCTATCTGGGCGCTTTTTATCGGAATTAATCTGTCAGCGTTGTATATATCACCGAGAACCACCAAAATTTCCATGGCTTTCTGAACGGCTGGGCCGTATTCTCCCGAAAGTGCGAGCTCTTCCTCTTTGGTCAGATACATTCACTCTCCCCATACCTTAATTATCCTGTCCATTAATAAGCTTGTATATCTTTGTTTCTCCGTCGGAATATACAAGCTTTAGCATCCTTTTTAGCTTAGGATTAATCTTGAAATCAACTAGACATGCCTTTATCTTTATACATACTCTGTGGATCTGCCGGATCATACCTAACGTATCCAACCCTACATTCAACCCCTTTCTTCCTAAGAACGCTAGCGTATTTATAAGGCACCCATATTGGATCGCTCTTTGTGAAGCCATCTATATAGATGTACGTCACGTTGTACTTTCTGAGAATTTTTAGCGATTCTTTGGTGTCATTACCTGCCAGTGCAATGGCTATATCAAAGCTTCTCCTATCATAATCTACAAATGGAGATGCATGAGTTCTCCTAAACAGTACCGTTTTCCTTCCAGAAATGGAAAACAGAAAAAATGAACTTTCATAGTTACTCAAGAACACAGTATTTATGTCGGAGTTGGTAAGTATCCAGCGCCTGAGATCATTGTACCACGGATCTTTAAACCCAATGGCAGTCCATGAAGAGTTTGCATAATCACCCACAGTCATGGCCGAAGTCCCCATAAGGAGAATAACTGCTAAAGACATTATTTTACTCCACTTCAAGTTCTCAGAGAGCCAGTTCAGCGATTCAAGGATTGCGAGGGCATTTAATGTGAAATAATACGAGGACAGCTTGTACGCTACTAAGTTGTCACCTAACACAATAAACAGAACTCCCGCTCCCAGTATTCCCAAAAGTGAAGGCAAGAATACATCACCATCCCTAATTAAGCCGAGTATAACCCCAGGAATTGTCAGCATCCCCAAGAGAATTTTTAACCCTGGGAAGGAGAGGGGGAAGCTAAGGAACGAGAGTATAAACTCGTGGAGCGTGAAGTGCCTCATTACCAGCTCCTGATACGGGTTAGGTGTTTTTGCATGATACACGAGTAATAGAGGGCCCAAAAAAGGAGGAGTATCGTAACTCCAATACTCATTGCCACGATGTTGTACCAGATTTTCACCCTCCCTATTTTATCAATGCCTGTCTTCATGAATAAAATAGATCCCGCACCAAAAGTTCCAAGTACATGCGTCAAACCTGCCAAGCCCCAGGATATCCCCAGGAATATAGCACTTTTGATATTCCTGTCTCTGGAGAACCTAAACAGAGAAAAGTAGAACAGGGGGATCATAACCATCGAAAGCATTGTTCTTGGATGTGCTTCTGGAAACTTAAGAGCCAGTGATATTAAAACAGCAACCATTGCAACTTCACGACTAAAATTCTCCCTCGCTATTTTATAGAGAACGAGCATTGAGAGTGCTAAAATAAGGATCGGAACTACCTTTGTGACTACGAAAAATATCCCGAGGATCTTGCCCAGGAAGGCGACTATAAGGTGGTACAGCCAAAGGTAGAATGCATACTCTCCAACGTTTGTTGGATCCCTAAACGGGGGATTTCCAAACATTATTGCCTGCGCAATACCCGTATGGAACTACAGATCTCCTCCGTACGGAGGTCCTGGGATAGATTTAAACTTTAGGACTAAAATTATAACTAAACCGATTGGAAACAAGAAAAGGAATGAAAGAAGGGCTGGGTCAGACGACTGTTTATTCATCATGCCTCAGCACTCGGCAAAGTCATCATCCCTGGGTTACAGGTGCTGAATGGGAGTTTCGGCACCACACGCCTCGCACTTGAGGAAGTAAAACCTGTCCCTCTTGATGATCTTCGTATCGGGACTACCGCAGACGGGACAGATGACGTACTCCTTAATGTACTTCTTCAGCTTGTTGGCTATCAGGTAGGGGGTGAACCTACCCTGGAGGATGACCCTTTTACCCTCAAGCGTTCCGGCGGTAGCTATTTCCCTGAGCAGGAATTTAAGAAGGTGCTGTGGATCCCTGTTGAGGGCCTCGGCTATATCCTTGAAGTTTTCAATTATCGTCTTATTGCCTTCAATAGTTACGAGGGCTCCAGGAACCTCGAAACGTGACTTGTGGTGCTTAACGTTCTCTGGAAGCTCTTCATACGCCTTCTCAAGCAACTTTTCATAATCGTAATAGTCAATCTCCATTATATCTCACCCCCCATTCCTGAGTATTTGTCCTCGTATATAAATCAGACGGTCTCATAGTAACTTGTAGTAGCCAGTTTCGGGCATGTATATCTGGCCCTGCTGAAGCAACTTCTCTATTATCTCCCTTGCCTCCTGCTTCTCTATTCCGAACTTCTTAGCCTCTTCAAGTATCTCGTCAATGTAGGCACCCTTCTCGCTCGTCTTCTGGAGCTTCTCAATTATGTCGAGAATCCTCTCAACCTTGCTGATCTTCCTTGCACTCTGCCCGACTTCAAGGATTGTAACGTCTATTTGGCCGGTCTCATCCGTGGCTATCTGCCTAAGGGTGTACTCCATCAGCTTAATCGCCTCCCTCGCATCTTCCCTAGTAACTATCGGACTCAGCCTCATCCTAGCGTGGGCTTCGCTCAACCTTATTAGAGCTTCAAGTTGCCTCGCGGTGATTGGAATTGGCCTTATCCCCTCGTTCTCACTTCCCCTCTTTGCACTCCTCCTCATTCTCACGTAGTACTTCTCAATTTCCTCCATAGCCTCCTCGCTTATCAGGGGGTGAACGTTCTTCTTGGCGTAAGCTATGTACTTCCTCAGCAGTTCATGAGAGATCTTAGGTGTCACCACTTCGCTCTCTCCCCTCCTCACCCTTAGGATGTGCCTCGCTATCTCACTGTCCAGCTTTTCGTCAGGCTCGTCAACGAGAACGAAGATTAAGTCGAACCTACTTAGTAGTGTAGGAGGAAGGTCTATCTGCTCGAAGAGCGGCTTCATCCTATTGAACCTACCGTGTTTTGGATTTGCGGCTGCTATAACAGTTGTTCTAGCATTTAGAGTGGCTGTTATGCCCGCTTTTGAGATACTAATCGTGTTATGAAGTACTAATCCATGGGATACGAAGAGGTGATAAGGTTCGACTGTTACATCATATACCCACTTCCAATCTTTGTTGGGTATCTTTTCTACCTTTACAATTTTGAGAAATCTAATATTGCCATCAACTATTCCTTTAATTTTTTCAAGTTCTTCTTCGATGTTCTCAATTTTCTTAGTTGCAAATTCAAAAAGGGCTTTTATTGTTTCTTCTTCTCTCCTGTTGACTCTATAGAATGTTGTAGAGTAAGGCCAACCAAAAGACTTCGCTAACTCTTTTATTGTGACAAACCTTTTTAGTATTTTGATATCCCCATCCTTTAATGCATTTTTAATCCTATAAAGCTCCTTTTCGATTTTATTAAGGTATTCTTTAACTCTCTCCCTATTTGCATTGTAAGAGCGAGATATGTTATTAGTTAGACCTCCATCATTTATGTGAATTTCATTTAATATCCTTCTAATATTAATAAGGATGTCGGAAGGTATTATGTCCCTATAATTTCTTTTCTTCTTCGATATTTCTATGAGCCTTTTTACTTTTTCTATCCTCTTATCATCTTTAATAATTTGAGAAAAGCGCTCAAGATCTTTAGTTCCACTAATAATTACTTTATAATACTTCTTATCCCCCCTAACTTCCTCGAATAGGTATGAGTATATCCCAATGCTATATAAAATATCTTGAAGATCTTCTGCCATCGCTTTTGAGGATGTTGTAAATCCAACCCTATATTTATCTACAAACCCATCTCCCTTGAAAAATGTATTTAGGAAAGCAATCTTTATGTAATACGGTGATCTAATAATTTTTGCAGGAATTCTCTTCCTCCGAGCAGGCCTTTCATTTCCACTTTCTGGGAACATTTCTGGGAACTCTCTTTTTAGTCCTAGATAGAATTCTTTCGAAATAATACGGATAGTATAAAGGGCCTTTTCTCCTTCTCTTTTTCTTACCTGAATATTAAACTTAACTCCAAGTTTATGCAGAAGCTCTTTAAACTCCTCTACTAGTTCCTCGTCGGTATTTGTGAATCCAACTTCATAATATCCATTTTTAGGATTCACATAGGCAAAGCCTTCAGAAAGTAAAAAGCCAAGAAGTCTTGCTGTTACTTCATCAACACCGTCTTTCTCAATTAACCCTTCATAAGCGCGCACTCCAACAGCAATCTCACCCTCTTTAACCTCTTCAGCTGGCTTCTCCTTAATTTCCCCATTTTCCCATATCATGATTGGGTGCTCAGGAGTAACCACTATCTCCCTTCCGTTGGAGAACTTCAGCCTTATAAAGTACTCAGGAGCTTTATGCCTACTTACACGATCTGCTTTTACTTTCACTATCCTCTTGTTTTTAAGATCGTATGCCAAGATATGGATATCATCAACGGGTAAAATTTCGGTATCTTTACCAACAATTACTCTATCCCTATTCTTCTCAATTAGCGAATCAACAAGCTCTCCAATCTTAACCTTTCTTCCATCTGCCAATAATATCTCAAAGTCATGGTGGTAACTTTGTTGCTCCAGAGCTTCATGTATAACACTCCTATCCCTGTCGCTCATCTTATCGAGCTCGTCTATCAGCGCGTAACCTCCATCTGCCAAAACTAAGGCTCCAGCCTCAAGAACCCATCCACCAGTAAACTCGTCCCTTACTGCAGCGGCCGTTAATCCTGCGGCCGAACTGCTCTTTCCGGAGGTATAGATGGCCCTAGGGGCAAGGTTAGAGACGTACCTCAGAATCTGACTTTTCGCAACCCCAGGATCACCCACCAGTAAAACATGGATGTCCCCTCTAAGCCTGGTTCCATCGGGCAAAGTCCTGGGGACTCCGCCAAATAGAGCTAAGGCTATGCCCTTCTTTACCTCCCTGTAACCGTAAATTGCTGGAGCAATAGAATCAACTATGGCCTCCACTATGTCTTTCCTCTTCGCTAGCTCCCTGATCTTTTGCTCATCTTCCGGCGTTATTTCAAGTTCCTCTATTTCCTTGCTCACGGGCTCTATATGGTTGACCTCGAGGACCTTCCTGAACACTGGAGTCTTCTCCCTTCTCTCCTGCACGACCCTAAGTATTCCAGTTACAAGAACCCTGTCACCGGGCATTGCCGTATCCACGATATCATCCAGCAGTATCCCATCAATGAATCTGGGCATCTGCCCACCCTTCAAGGTCTCCGGTCTATCCTGAATCCTAAACATCTGGAAGTTAACGAACGAGCTCTTATCAACATCTAGGTAAACGTTCTTACTTCCACAAACTTCACACTTCTTTACGACAGTAAAGCCCTCGTAAGGCCTCTGAGTTACAACCATTTCATTGCCACAATCCTTACACACAAATACGGCCTTTGAAACGAAAGGTTTTATCTCAGTTACCCTTGTTATCACTCCTTCCACTTGAATCAGCTTATTTATGTGCTCTGCCCCAATGTCCTTTACCAACAGGGTTTCCGGAAGGTTGTAGAATCTCGCGTGTATCCTGGGTAAATCCTCTCTAAGGAATTCCTCCCTTAATATTATTTGAATAGCATCTTCCGCCGCCCCAATTCCTTCTTCTGGATGCTCGAGAATCTCGCTAGCTAATTCGGGATCGTAGGAGTTTAGATGCATCCAGTTTATTGTAACCGACCTCTTGGGGGTTACGGTGAGCAGGTCTTTTATTTTACCAAGATATAGGGGCTCCTCTTCTTCAGTGTACTCCCTGAAGAACTTAACGAACCTCTCTATCATCTCTTCCCTTTCCATTCTCACTCACCGATCCACTCGTTCCTTATCTTAGAAATCTGGAGGTATATCCTCTTCTCTTCTGGAGAAAGCCTCGCAAGAATTTCCATGCTATTGGGCCTTAACCTGACGGCCTCAAGGATTTTCTTAAACCTTATCTCCTTGAGCATCTTGTACTTCTTTTTCAAATTTTGAAGCTTCGTCAACTTAGTCTGTATAACGTCTATATTCCCTCTGCTGACCTGCACGAATTTCTCGAGGTAATAGATGTAGAACTCAGCCCTCTCGTATAGAGCTTCAGGAATTGGAGAAAGGGGAGGATTTTTCCTTTCCTCCGATAAAACCCTATCTATCTCGCCGATTACTTTATCAGCTTCATCAATGACCTCAACTATCCCCATCTCCCAAAGCTCTCTGGCCTTCCAATCCTCTAGGAGGATCATATCTCCCTCTTTCCAGTTTCCGAATGATTTAAGAACCTTGACGGGTATCAAGGCCTTGCCCGTTAGCATTAACTCTTCACCCAGCGTACTCGAACTTCTCCTTCTCGTCTTAAAGCCCTTACGTTAGGTCTCCACATGTGCAGTAGTGCTCATATGCGAGCGTTTCAAGCTCTTCGAAGCCTTCCCCAGTTTTCGCTGAGAGGTATATTACCCTAACTGGAGGTGAAACCTCAGGTAGCATTGTGCACATCTTATAGGCTAACAAACCCTGGGTTGAAGGATCAAACTTAAGGCTCGCGGTTAGATATCCTATGTCCTCAAACATCCTCTTGTGCCTTTCCAGCTCTTCCCTATCAAGGAGATCTACCTTGTTTAGTGCTGGAATTGTGGTCGCTCCAAGCCTCATATCTATCAAAAGAGCGAAGAATCTTACGAAGCAGTAATCATGAGGCTTCTTCAGAATCTCCGGGTCGGAGAGGTAAACAACCAGAGGGTAGGGAAGGTTTTCCATCAACTTAACTCCAAACTCATGGAATAGGAAGGTCTCCATTTGACCGGGTGTATCTATTAAAACGTAATCGTTTTCCTCCTCAAGTTCGAGTATCGCATTCAGGTAATTATCAAACTTCTCCATTAGCCTATCATAGCTCTCCACAATGGCGCCATTTGGTCCATATCCCTCTTTCATTATCTCCTCAACCGTGACTGACTCCCTCACATCAAGATCTGGTTTGTAGGGAAGGGTTTTTACTCCAGTGTCCAAGTTGACGTACGCGACTCTATGATTCTCCTCTAGGTACTTACCAAAAGCTCCTGTTAGCGCCGTTTTTCCACTTCCCGCCGTTCCCATGAACGCTATTATCATGGCTCCTCCCAAGTTGACTAAAATTAGGTGAGCCTAAAAAGTTTTAGTACATTATCCTGGCCTTTATTCCGGCGAGCTTGTCAACTTCCTCGGCGAGCTTAACGAAGGCCTTTGCCCCCTCGCTTTCGGGCTTGTACTTTACAGCAGGGATTCCTTCTAGGGTTCCTTCCCTAATGGCGGGATCTTCTGGTATGATAGCCAGTAGGGGAACTTCCATAACCTCTTCCGCGGCCTCTGGAGGTATGTCCTTCTCGGTTCTCCCATACCTGTTAAGAACGAACCCTAAGATTGCAAGCCCCGCCTTTTTTAGGACTATCCCGACTTTCATCGTATCGGTAAGGCACGATATTTCGGGATTCGTGACGAGCAGTGCCTCTTCACCACTCAGCATCGCGCTCATTGCATCTAGCTGCAGTCCAGCGGGACAGTCTATTAGGATAAAGTCATACTGCCCCTTAAGGGATTTTATTACATCGGGCAACTTTCTTGGGTCGGCTTTTATTACATGCTCCCAGTCAACGGCCCCAGGAAGAACGTAGACGTTTTCAAATTGCGTCATGTAAATTGCATCTTCTATTTTCGCTTCTCCCGCCAATACGTCATGAAGTGTAACGTCAGCATCATCAACCCCGAGAACTAAACTAAGGTTTGCCATCGTTAAGTCGCCATCAACCGCAAGCACTTTTTTTCCTCTCTCTCCAAGAGCCACAGATAGATTAGCAGTTACGGTGGTCTTCCCAGTCCCTCCCTTGCCCGAAACTATTGAGACTATCCTTGTCATGTCTAAAAACCTCCTATTACCTTTCATTTTCAAAAATTTATAATTTTTCTCTCATTGAATTTTTCATCGAAACGTTAAGTTTTTAAGTTAAGTGGTATAATGCCCATCATGATACTTGGAGTATTGTTTGCCCTGATTTCGGCCTTTTGCTGGGGAACAGCTTCAGTATTAATTAAAATTGGCTTAAGGGATAAAACTCCAATAATTGCCAATCAAATAAGGTTACTGTCCTCTTCTCTGATTTACCTCATTATTTTCACAATTGGGGGCAATTTCCAGGAAATAGGAAGGATGCCACTGAGATATCACATTATAGCTTTCATCTCGGCTCAATTTGGATTTGTTATAGGAGATTATTTCTACTTTTCTGCTCTTAAGTCATTAGGAGTATCAAGAACGGTTCCAATAACATCCACTTATCCCCTTTGGACGTTAGTGTGGGCGTACATATTCTTAGGAAGAGAGATAACCCCAAGGATAATCATTGGTGCATTAATGATAGTTTTCGGAATAATTATCGTAAGGCAGACCGAAGTTGAGGAACATGCCGATCCAAAAGGGATTTTGTATGCCTTCCTAACGCCGATATCCTGGAGTATTGCCATAGCCCTAATGGACTGGCTCTCAAATAAGATTTCTTCTCTTACCTTGGCTGGATTAAGGATAATATACGCAACTCTCGGCCTGACTGCTACCTCTATAAGAATTTTCCCCGAAATTAGAAAAGTTACCCCCACGGAAATGGCAATAATATCAACTGCAGGCATGCTTGGACTTGTCATTGCCCAGTACACGTTCGTATCTTCTGTGGCCATGCTAGGGTCTCAAATAGCAACCCCAATCACCGCTATAAATCCAATAATATCAACACTACTCGCAATTCTTCTCCTTAAAGAACCTCCAAACTGGAAAATATGGGTAAGTTTAGGATTGATAGTTCCGGGTATATGGCTGTTGACAGCCTAATCAAACTTTACCTTCTTTAGTACCCTAACTATAAATGTTTTCCCGCTCTTTTCCCTAACTACAATGCCTTTCTTCTCGAGGCTTTGAATAATCCTGCTAATGGTCGGTCTGGAGTAACCCACTATCTCCGGCAATTCTTCCTGCTTTATCTCTCCCCCATTTTCAACGATTGCCTTTAAAACAACGATTTCTTTTTCGTTTAATGATTCAAACAACTCCTGTTTTCTTTCAGCCCGCTTCTTATTTAAATAAACTATAAATGGACCCATGATGAGGAATGCAACCAACATCCCCATTATGAAAGATAAGCCAGCCCCCTTACCAGATGGCGGTGGAGTTGTGGTAGTGTTAGTTTCTATGGGAAGTGGCTCTATATCTCTCCCAATCCAATAAGTTTCATATCCCATCCCCTCCAAGGTCTTCTCAATTGTTTCATTTAAACCGAGACCAACCAGAATGACCATATTCGGATGAAGACTCTTTATTCCAGCCAACGCTACGGGAGAAAGTTGATTCTCCCATGTTAACAACAGAGGATACTTATACTCCATGGCGAATTTTGCAGCTGCTAGTGTAGACCCATAGTCCCAAGCACTAGCAAGCACAACAACTTTGCTCCCATTTGGGTAGAAATGTAAGGCCAGTTTTTCTGCTGTCTCCGCTCTATCTGCCCCGCCAATTCTTACAACTTCAAATCCCATATTCTTGAGCTCATTCTCAATATTTATGCTCACTGCATTTGCACTTCCAACGATAAGGATTTTATTTCTGCCAAGTTGGATATATGAGTATAGCTGAGCTTTCGTTACCTTATCTAACTTCTTAGGATTTACTGGCAGAATTGGAACATTTATTAAGTGGGAATATGGAAGAGCTATCAAGTAATCTATTATGTCATCGTTCCTTACAATTATTAAATCATATTGGGGGTAAGATGCATATACATACCCCAGGAAGATGGACATGAGAATTACTGAAACTAAAACTCTCTTCACTTAAACTCCCTCCTCTCTAACCCCAAGGTTTTTAAACTATTTAAATTTTCATGCATCGGGCTAAGGGGGAACCCGATGAATCCCGCTGATGAAAGTGGAGGTGGGAGGAAATGGCGACGTTCAAGTTGGTTATATCTGACCCAAAGAGCGGGATAGCAAAGCAGATTGAAATCACTGGAGATGCTGCAGAGAAGCTCATAGGAAAGAAGATAGGAGACCAAATACCAGTTAAAGAGCTTGGAATAGACCTAAACGCAGTATTTGGCAAGGAGTTTCCAGAAGATGTAAAAATGGAAATTAGGGGAGGAACTGACAAAGACGGCTTCCCAATGAGACCAGACGTACATGGGCCAAGGAGAGTTAGGATACTCCTTTCAAAGGGACCGGGATTTAGACCAAGGGAGAAGGGTGAGAGGAGGAAGAAGACGGTAAGAGGTAACACAATAAGCCCTGAAATAGTTCAGGTTAACGTTAAGTTAGTATATTAAAGTTTTTAATATCCTGCTTCTTATCATTCTTTGCGCGGCTCAGGCCGGCTGAAGCCGAAGCGATGGGGCCGCGCTGGATCAGGCTACATCGGGGTGTTGCTTTTGATATCACTAACGATCTTAATTTTAATTTTAGCTCCAGTATTGCTAATTACGATCATCTGGGATTCAAAAGAAAGTCAGTATCTGATTATAGCATCCCTTTTATATGTGCTTCTTCTTCCACAGAAGTATTTTCCCATGATAATTTTAATACCGGCGGTATTTACATTAGCACCAAAATTTGCTAGAGAAATGGGGTTTTTGATCCTTGGCCTATTCCTAATGGATCCTCAGGTAAGAGAAGGACTCACACCAATTAACATCTTAATCCTTTCAGCGTTTAGCCTGGTATTGGCCCTGAGGATATCACCTCTTCCCTCTGGAAAATTTACAAGAGCGCTTTATACTGGAATTCTGGGTATTCTATCTGGACTCCTTGGAATATTCATTCCTCCACTCCCTCTACTCTCAATAGCGCACATGATTGTATTTCCGCTAACTCCTCTGAGTTATGCGTATGCCTTTATAACTGTATTAACGTCCGTGGTACTCCATGAACTTGGACTCTATTCTTTTCCAGATCCAACGCTTCCAAGCCCCAAGATCTTAACAGCAATTGCTGTCCCCATAGTTATAATTATTTACTCAATTTACGTTGAGAAAGGGAACATATTAAGAAAAAGACAGACACTTACATTATTGGTATTCTCCCTATTTATGGCTCCCTTTATCCCCTATGCAACGCAAGCGTTTGTTCTGCTTTTGGCGGCTACCAGTGTTAGGTTAGTCATCTCTCTCCCTCATCCCGAGGAAACTTTATAGCTCCTATCTTGGCTGGCTTTATATATGGTCCTATTTCCTTTATAATTCCTGGAGCGTGGGTTCCTTTTTTTAAGATCAGCATAGTTTCCATAAGTCCAAGTTCTTCTATCCTTCTAACGTCTCTGCTATGGCCGGTTTCCACTAGCGCCCTCTCAACCTTCTCACTAATCGTTCCAACGATGAATAACTTATCGTACTTATCACTTGTCCATCCTTTTATCTTTTTGATCCACCTCTCCGTGAAGTATGCTTCAATTTCCTGGGCTAGTCTTTCAACTTTTTCTATTCTAATTTCTACTGGGAGATAGTCTACCCATCCAAACTCCCTTATCATTTGTCTTACAGGCTTTTCCCCAAATGTCCGCTTGAGCCAGTATAAGGGGACTAGAGCATCTTTGGGTCTTGGTTTTAATATTCCTATGTCAACATAAATGCCATATCCAACTTTACCAAGATCTATTAACCGACCAAAAAAGACATCCCCTTCATTTATATTCGACAGTGAATAAGGAATTTCACCCCATTCCTCTCTAATAAGGTTCATCGATATCTCCTCATCCTCCCCTTCAAGGGTTATCTTAACCCACTGCCTTGTAGTTATGGAAATTTTCCAGTTAACATCTAAATCTCCAATTAACGATTTTAACCTTTTATTTAACTTATTAAACCCGCTCCTGTCCCCATATATCTTTTGGGGAATCATGACTTCCATGACCCTTCACTTTTTCCTACTTTTTTTAGTTTTAGATTTTGGAGGTTTTCTGAGGCCTAACTCGATTTCCAGTTCTTCAATTCTCTTTTTGAGTTCTTCTATTATTGCTGAATTATCGTATTCATGAAGTATCTCCCCGCATATTGGACACGTAAACCCGTACTCAAAAGCTTCATCAAACGTTAACTTTGGATGTCCTGGGGTGCCGCAATGATAGTACACTTCATTAGTCTCTTCTTGTAACATTTTCTTTAGTTTTTCAAGTTCCTGCATTTTCCTAGCCCTAATTATTTCGGGCAATCTTTTAGTTTCTATGTGCCAATAATAGTAGTACCATCCCGTTTCATCATCTCTTATTCTCTTAAAATCCGCCAACTTAGCATCGTAAAGTGCATAAAGAATCTTCCTGACTGTATTAACCCTAATCCCAGTAATTTCAGCAAGCTCTTCATCAGTAGCTTCTCCTTTCTTTTCGAGAGCTTTTATAACCTCAACAGCTTCTTCCCCTCCGATATCTCTTGCTATTTCAAGAAGGGCCTTGCTCCTTCTGGCCATCCCCTTGACCTCCCAATTTTAACCACTTCTCCCAATGAATTAATATGGACATAACCCTATATATACTTTAAGGAAGATATTCAAGAAGGGTGGGGAAAGATCATTTCGTCAAATACTCATCGACAAGCTCTTTAGCGGAGGGTTTATATATCTCAAGAACTTCAATATCCTCTATTACATTTCCCTCTCTTAGCTTAAGCTTGACTTTTCCACCATAAACCTGCAAATCGAGAAGACCATAGACCACATCCTCTGCCTCTATTGGGCTCTTAAACTTCATAATGTACTCTCCATCTTCAGTGATAAGCTTTACCCACCACTCATTCTTTCTCTTAAACGGTCTGGTAACTTTTGGCTTGAACTTCTCGATGATTACTTCCAACTATGTCACCCCCACCTCTCTGAAGTTGCTGGCCCCTCAGGGATTTATCAACATAGCTCTCCACAAAAAAGCTTATAAAACTTCTGGCGAGTTACTCATCGGGTGGGCCGGTAGCTCAGCCTGGTTAGAGCACCGGGCTTTTAACCCGGTGGTCGCGGGTTCAAATCCCGCCCGGCCCGCCAAAGTCATTCTAACTTCTTTTGTCTTTTGGAAGCAAATTTTTATGTAAAAGCCTCATTATAATGGCCTCCTCAATAAATTGACTCCTATTTCTCGTAATCTTATCAAGAACATCGAACACAACTGGATCGAGCGTGATGCGGACAGGTATCCTAACTCTCTTTTTGGTTTTTGAGCCATATCACTCTTCCCATTAGTGTGGCGCACCATCGTTATATATCACCATCGTTATATATTATGCACAACTGGCTTTATAACCCTCTTAAAGGTTCTAAATAATAAGAGAGAATCGACGAGGTGATGAGTCATCCTAATTATCGGAATTGATATAATCAGTGAGAATCCCAAAAGGTTTGCTGTTGTAACTTGGTTTAATGGAAAGATTGAGAGAAAGGGAGAGTTTAACTTATATCGACTAATCCGGTTTATTAGGGCCAAGAGACCAGACATAATTGCCATGGATAGTGTTACCGAGTTAGGGGAGGATTTGAGGAAGTTCCTTCGTGCACTTCCCGAGGGGACCAAATTAGTTCAAGTAACTGGAAGACCAGGGGAACAAAGATCACTGTGGAGTTTAGCTAAGGAGCACGGAATTAGGATTACGGATAAGTTCGATCCATACGAGGAAGCAAAGGTTGCTGCCCTTCTCGCTTCTAAAGGAGTTGGTTATGAGGTCTTAGCTTTTGAAGACGAAGTCTTAATAACGGTAACTAGGGGAAGGAGTCAAGGGAAAGGAGGATGGAGCCAAGATAGGTACAGAAGGAGGGTGCATAGCTTAGTCCAGGCTAAGGTTAGACAGATTGAGGAAGCCCTCAGGAGGGCAGATATACCCTTTGACTTGGAGATAGAGGAGAGGGATTACGGCGTCTCGAGAGGAGAGTTCAAAGTTTATGCCAGCAGGGAGGAGCTTGCAGGGTTGGTAAAACCAATGCGAGGTGGAGACGTTGAAGTTAGGATAAAGCCAGTCGAAAGGAAAGTTCTTGAATTCGTCCCCCTAAAGGCCGAAACTGCAATAGAGGAAAGGAAGAGTATCATAGTTGGTCTGGATCCTGGGATAACCGTTGGGATCGCCGCGATAGACCTTGACGGTAAGGTACTTGCAATATACAGTGAGAAGAATATGGCCCTAAGCGAGATAGTCCGGTTTATAAGTGAAATTGGGCATCCGGTGATAGTTGCCACCGACGTTAATCCTGCCCCAGGATTAGTTGAAAAGATAGCAAGGTCGTTTAAAGCACAACTTTTCGTCCCCAAGGAAAGCCTCAAGGTGGAAGAAAAGAATGAACTCTTAAGGAACCTCGGAATTTCCGTTGAAGATGATCACCAAAGGGATGCCCTGGCCGCCGCCTACAAAGCATACCTAAGGTACAAGCCAAAATTCGAGCACATTGAAGCCAAGTTAAGAGAAGTTGGCTTATGGAAGAAAAGAAACGAAATAAAAGCTCTCGTTTTAACGGGATACAGCCTCGGAGAGGCCATAATGAAAGTTAAGCTTGCTGAGAGGCCAAAGGAGGAGCATCATGAAGATGTTAAGCCCGAGGTTGATGTAACACCCTACATTGAGAAGATAAAGGCCCTCGAAGAGGCAATAACGGAACTTGAGAGGGAAAATGCCGAGCTTAGGGCGGTAATCGAAGAGCAAAGGAAGATTATTGAAAGGCTGGAGAGGAAACTTGCTGAATTTGATGAAGAAGTAAGGTTTAGGGTCCTGAAAGAGCGTGAAATTAGAGCAAGAGATGAAAGAATAGCTATTTTGGAGAAGAAGCTAAGAGAAGAAAAAGAGAAAGTTGAAATTTTAGCAAGAAAACTTGCTCAAACTAGGAAGATGCATAGACTCGAGCTTAGTGGAAAAGTGTACCCGATGAAAGTTCTTGAGAGCCTAACTTGGAAGGCATTAGAGGAGCTTGAAGAAGATATCGGAATAAAGAGAGGCGATATATTATACGTGATAAACCCCGCCGGGGCGGGAAAGAAGATAGCAGAGCACCTCGTAAAGAAAAAGATAAAAGCCATAGTTTCCCAAAAGGAGTTGCCAGTTTCAGTTTATGAAGTGTTCAAGGAAGAGAGAATCCCCGTCCTGCTCGAGGGAGAGGATATCGAGGTAATAAGACTTGATGACTTTGCCGTTGTCAAGAGGGACGAGCTTGAGGAGGTTATTAAGAGGAAAATTAAGGAATGGGAGGAGGAAGAAAAGAGGGAAGAACTAGAGAGCGTCTTGAGGGTGATAGAGGAATACAGGATAGAGAGAGTTAAGGAGCTCATCAGAAGGGCAGAGGAGGAGAGACAATGATACTAATCATTGCCGAAAAGCCCAATGTTGCAAGGAAGATAGCTGGAGCTTTAGCCGAGGGAAGACCTGTAAAGAAGAGCCTTTTTGGAGTCCCATACTACGAGCTCTTCAGGGATGGTAAAAAGTTAATCGTTGCCCCCGCTGTGGGCCACCTCTATGGGCTAGCTCCTAAGCAGGATTTCTTTGGCTACCCAATATTCGACATAGAGTGGGTTCCAGTTTATATAGCCGAAAAAGGAAAAGAATACGCTAAGGACTACATAAAGCTTCTCTCAATCCTTGCTAAAAGGGTTAAGGAGTTCGTAGTGGCATGTGACTATGATACCGAAGGCGAAGTTATAGGGTACACAGCTCTCAAGTACGCCTGCGATGTGGATCCCAGGAGAGCGAAGAGGATGAAGTTCTCCGCGCTAACTAAGAGGGACTTAGTGAAGGCATGGTACAATCTTGAGCCTACAATAAACTTTGGAATGGCAAATGCCGGAATCGCAAGGCATGTGCTTGACTGGTACTGGGGAGTAAACCTATCTAGAGCATTAACCCACGCAATAAAGAAGGCTAGCGGAAAATGGATAGTCCTAAGCACAGGTAGGGTTCAGGGGCCTACATTAAAGTTCCTTGTTGAAAGGGAAAGGGAAATTCAGAATTTCGTTCCAAAGCCTTACTGGGTTATAAAGCTTATCCTTGAAAAGAATGGGCAAAAATTCACCGCCAATTACGAGAAGGACAAAGTCTGGAATGAGAACGAGGCGAAGAGAATAGTTCTCGAGGCGAAGAAAGGGCCAGTAAGAGTAGCCGATATCGAGGTTAAAAGACAAAAAAGAAATCCGCCGGTTCCCTTTGACCTTGGAACCCTGCAGAGAGAAGCTTACTCCGCATTTGGTTTCAGCCCCAAGAAAACCCTAGATTTGGCTCAAAGCCTATACGAAAAGGGATTCTCTTCTTACCCCAGGACTGAAAGTCAAAAACTACCAAAGAACTTGAACTTTAGGTACATAATTCAAAGCCTAGCCAAGATGCCCCAGTACAGGCCCTACGCCCATGTTCTCTTAGGCATGCCCGAACTTAAGCCAGTGGAGGGCAAAAAGGAAGATCCAGCACATCCAGCAATCTATCCAACGGGTGAAGTTCCCAGACCCGGCGACCTAACAAAGGACGAGGAGAAGCTCTATGACATGATAGTTAGAAGGTTCCTCGCGCTATTTATGGAACCCGCCGTAAGGGAGAGCGTAAAGGTCACCATTAAAGCTGGCCCTCACAAGTTCATACTTTCTGGTGGCAGGACTGTCAAAGAGGGATGGCTTGCTGTTTACGGAAAGTACGTTAAGTTTGAAGAGGTAACTCTCCCAACGTTCCTAGTTGGAGAGAGAGTTAAGGTTCTACAAATAAAGAGGGAGAAAAAGAAGACCAAGCCCCCAGCAAGGTATTCGCCAGCTGCCGTAATAAAGAAGATGGAAGACCTTGGCTTAGGAACAAAGGCGACCAGAGCTCAAATCCTCGAAACACTATATCAGAGGGGCTATATAGAGGGGAAGAAGAGCATAAAAGTAACTCCCCTGGGAATGAAAGTTATTGAGACCCTAGAAAAGTACGTCCCTGAGATAATCAGCGTTGAGCTAACGAGAGAATTCGAGAAGAAGATGGAACTTATAATGCAGGGAAAGCTCACTAAAGAGGAAGTCATCGAAGAGGCAAAGCAAAAATTAACCAAGATACTTGAGGAGTTCAAAAAGAAAGAACTCGAAATTGGCACTGAGCTGGCTAAAATAGTCGTCGGAGAAGATAAGGTAGAAAAACCTCTCGTAGTTGGAAAGTGTCCAAAGTGCGGAGGAGATCTAATTGTTAAGTACAACAAGAAAACGGGAAAGAGATTCATTGGTTGCTCAAACTGGCCTAAGTGCGATGTTACCTATCCAATCCTTCAGAAAGGTGAGATAATCCCCACAGGAAGAACGTGTTGCAATGGTGCCCCCATAGTCATAATTAAGGATGGGAAGGAAAGGAGGGTGATCTGTCTCGATATGAACTGCAAGGGGTGGGAAGGTATTTAAAATAATTCACCTTTATTCATCCTATGTCACTTGAAGAACTATACAGGTATCTAAGGTGGAGAATGGATCCCGAAGATGAAGGGGCAAGGAAGCGATTCCAGAGGATAGTTGAGGTGGCAAAAAAGCTTGAACTTCCAAGAAATGGGAGAATACTAGATATCTGTGCTGGAACGGGAATAGCGGGCGCCTTTGCTTTAGCTACCAACGCCTCAAAACTTACAGTTCTTGATATGAGAAGAGATGATTTGGAGAAGGTCGACGAGTGGATTAGGATTTCAGGGAGAGAAGTACAAGTAGATAAAGTCGTTGGAGACGCTAGAAGTGTTCACGAGCTCGTTGGAGAACACGATATCGCAGTGCTTTGGGGATTGACGATGCCTCACTTCGATGCATTTGATGCAATAAAACTGTTTGCTTCAGTTGCCCTAATCCTCTCGAAGGATGGATACTTCGTGATCGAAGAGACCGATAGAGTTTATGGGATAATGTACATGATAGGTTATAAGGACTTCCTCGTTGAGAGCGAGGGGGAAGATTATCAGCTGGTGTCGGTGCATTCAGGCTACGATAAGAGGAGGGGAGCATTTAAGAGGACTTATTATAAGCTTCCAGGGTTCGAGAAGGTCACTGAAGAATACCACAGGCTCTGGGATCTAGCCTCTCAACTTGCCATCGGCTTAATATTCTTTAAGGAGTACAAGCTTCTTGATAGATTTCAGCATGGAGTGCATGGAGTTTCCGATGTCATAGTATTCAGAAAGCCAAGAAAAAATGTTGCAGAGGAAATTATTCATTCTCCGCCTTCGACCTTTTGAACTGCTATTCTTTTTCCAAATTCCACTAATTCCTTTGCATAATTTATCAGCTTCCTCGCTATCTCTTCCGAGTAGTACTCGTAGGGAGAACCTTCAGAGTATGCTAAGGGATACCTTGATGTTATGTAGTTCCTGTCAAGCTCCATTGCCATATTATAGAGTTCCTCAGGTACCTTAATTCCATGCTCCTCTAAGGCTTTAAGGAGTTTCGTTATGGAGTGACCTGGGAGCATAATTCCGAGAGCCCTTGTTATTGCTTTCATTGCTAATTCCGCCGCTTGCTGTGCCTTAAAGCTTGCCCACTCATAATCTTTATGCTCTAAATCCCTCTCTGCAGACTTTAATGTTCTCTCCGCTTGTCTTATCCACCTGTCATACTCACTACCTTCGAACATTTCTCATCCCATAGGTAGTTATTTCCAGTGAGATATAACTATTTCTGAATTAGATAAGATTAATTTTCTGATTTAGGGCCCTTAGAAAACCTTTTTAAGAAGGAATAAGTCGAAGTAAAAGTAAGAGGGAGAAGTTATGAAGGCGATTTATAGGGGAATGTGTCCAAACTGTAGCGGTGCCATAACCGACGATAGGCTTGCCAGCAAGAATCCGTGTGATGCGTGCCTTGATGAGCCTGAAATTCATGAAGATTACTTCAAGCTAATAGCGGCTGTGAGGAACGCTCTAAAACTTAGGGGAACGCTAAAAGAGTGGGAGGAGGTATACAGGTTAAATAAAGAGGTTGGAGATGTTGAGGAGTTCTTTAAAAAAGCCACAGGCTTTACGTTTTGGAGTGCTCAGAGAACCTGGGTTAAAAGAATAATCAAGGGGAAGAGCTTCTCCATAATCGCCCCCACAGGAATGGGGAAGAGCACATTTGGTGCCTTCATTTCGATATACTTCGCAACTAAGGGAAAGAAAAGCTACATTGTAGTTCCGACAACGCCTCTCGTAATCCAGACAGTTAAAAAGATAAAGGGAATGATTGAAAGGGCTGGCGTTTCTGTAAAACTTGTCTACTATCACGGCAATTTAAAGAAAAAGGAGAAAGAGGAAGCCCTAGAAAAAATAAGATCAGGAGATTTTGACATCCTTGTAACGTCAAGCCAGTTTTTGGCGACTAGGTTCGATGAACTTTTAAAGGACAAGCACTTTGACTTGATATTCGTTGATGACGTTGATGCATTCCTTAAGGCAAGTAAGAACATAGATAGGTCACTTTTAATGCTTGGCTTTAATGAGGAGATTATAGGGAAGGCCTGGGAGATAATAAAGCTGAAGAAGCAACTAGCAAAACTTCTTTCAAAGGAGAATTCTAACGAAGAAATAGAGAAGCTAAACAAAGAAATCGAGAAGCTTGAGAGGGAAATTGAGAGGTACAAAAGAGAAAATGAGATAGGAATTCTAATAGTGGCATCTGCTACGGGAAGCGCGAAAGGCGATAGAATTAAGCTTTATCGTGAACTTTTGGGCTTTGAAGTTGGAAGCGGGAGGAGCGTCCTTAGGAACATAGTTGACACATACATAATCCCAGATAAGAGCATGGAGGAGCATGTTGCAGAGTTGCTGAAAAAGCTGGGTAAAGGAGGCTTAATCTTTGTCCCAATTGACAAGGGAATAGAGTATGCGGAGCACCTAGCCAATTATCTGAGGGAGAGAGGCTTCAAGGTTGAGCTAGTCTCCGCTAAGAACAAGAAGGGATTGGAGCTCTTTGAGCAGGAGGAGGTAGATTATCTGGTTGGCGTCGCAACTTATTATGGAACCATAGTTAGGGGGTTAGACCTGCCTCACCTTATAAGATTCGCAATATTCACAGGGGTTCCAAAGTTCAGGTTTTCTCTTGATCTCGAGCAACCTACAATCTACAGGGTTCTTGGCCTAATGAGTGAAATCCTTGAGTTCCTACCTGAGGAAAGGAGGAGCGAGGGAGAAAAATTATACGCAAGGCTCAGGAGACTTATCAGGAACATTCCCCAGTTTGAGCTTATGAAGATAGAGGAAGCCCTAGCGGAGAGCCTAGAGCTTGAAGGGTTCCACAATCATGTCCTTGAGGTGTTCAGGCAGGCCGTTGAGTTCTTGAGATCTGTCCTCAAGGATGAGGAAGTTCTTAGGAAAATAGCCGAAAATCCCTTCCTAAGCTTAAAGAAAGAGGGTGAGAAGTGGTACATTGAAATTCCAGATGTAAGAACCTACATCCAGGCAAGTGGAAGAACGTCAAGACTCTTTGCTGGAGGAATCACAAAGGGGCTCAGCGTTATCCTTGTCGATGATCAGAAAGTCTTTAATGGCCTAGTGAGGCAAATGCGCTGGCGCTTTGTAGAGTTCGAGATAAAGAGGTTCGATGAGATCGACCTTGAGGAGATCCTCAAGGAGATTGATAGAGATAGGGAAAAGGTAAAATTAGTAATTGAGGGCAAGATAAGCGAGCAGGTAAAGGATCTCGTAAAATCCGCCTTAATGATTGTGGAGAGTCCAAATAAAGCGAGAACAATAGCGAACTTCTTCGGCCAGCCAAGCAAGAGGAGAATTGGAGATCTTGTCGCTTATGAGGTCAGCATTGGAGATAAGATGCTCACGATATTAGCCAGTGGGGGCCATATGTTCGATCTCGTCACCACGGAAGGTTATCATGGAGTTTTAATGCTTGAGAGGGAAGGAAAGAAGTATTTCGTTCCCGTCTATGACACAATCAAGAGGTGCAGGGATTGCGGTCACCAGTTTGTTGACTGGGAGCAGAAAGGGGTTTGCCCTAAGTGTGGAAGCAGAAACGTTCATGACGCCCTTGAAAACGTCAAGGCGATGAGAGATCTTGCCCAAGAAGTTGATGAGATATTAATCGGTACAGACCCAGATACAGAGGGAGAGAAGATAGCCTGGGATATAAGAAACGTTCTATCTCCATATGCCCCGAACATAAAGAGGATAGAGTTCCACGAGGTAACGAGGCCAGCAATTCTCAAGGCGATAAAGGAGGCAAGGGACATAAATGAGGACAGGGTAAATGCCCAGCTCGTCAGGAGAATAGAGGACAGATGGATAGGGTTTGAGCTGAGCCAAAAGCTGTGGCAAGTCTTCGAGAACAGGAACCTCTCCGCGGGTAGAGTTCAAACTCCTGTCCTGGGATGGATAGTCCAGAGGTACAAGGAGTTTACCGAGAGTGAAACGGACTTCCTGGGGATAACCCTTGAAAACGGCATAAGCGTGACCCTTGAGGGGGTTAAAGGCAAAATTGAGGAGGTCACGGTTAAGGAGGTAACGATAGAGGAAAGGGAAATCAATCCACTTCCACCGTACACCACCGATGCAATGCTTCAGGATGCTTCAAGGTTCCTGGGCTTTTCTGCAACGAAGACCATGCAGCTAGCCCAGGATCTTTTCGAGTTAGGTCTAACGAGCTATCACAGAACTGATTCAACTCACGTGAGCAATACCGGAATAGAGATAGCTAAGGAGTACATAACCCAGGAGATTGGGGAAGAGTACTTTGCTCCAAGGAAGTGGGGCGAAGAAGGGGCCCATGAAGCGATAAGACCAACAAGGCCTATAGATACTGGAAGGCTAATTCAGCTAATTAGAGACGGCATAATAACGCTCCCCAGGAACTTAACGAGAGACCATTTCAAACTTTACGATATGATATTTAGGAGATTCATAGCAAGCCAGATGAAGCCGGCTAAAGTTGTCTATGAAAAGGCAGTCCTCGAGACCCCGTTTGGAGACGTTGAGGTTGAGGGATATATTGAGGTACTATATGACGGGTGGTCTAAGGTAAAGCCGTTACCCCTAAAGCAGATGCCTAAGCTCGAGAAGGGCCAGAAGATCAAGGTGAAAGATGTAAGACACTGGAGAGCTCCAAAGGTATCACTGTACACCCAGGGTGATGTTATTGCACTAATGAAGGAGAGGGGAATCGGTAGGCCCTCAACCTACGCAAAGATTGTCCAGACTCTCTTACAGAGGGGCTATGTAATAGAAACAAAGGGTAAAAAGAAGCTGGTTCCCACAGATAAAGGAATAAAGGTCTACCATTATTTAGTAAGCAAATACAAAGACTTAGTAAGCGAGGAAAGGACAAGACAATTGGAGAAAATCATGGATGATATTGAAGAAGCTAAGGCCAATTATCAGGAAGTTCTTAATGAGCTTTATGAAGAAATTCGGAGATACGTCACATCTTCCTGAATTCAATTTTCCTTTTCCAAGTTAGTGTTCCATATTTGGAACTATTAATCTGCATTTGGTTAGCATGGTATTATCAAAAATCTTATTAGGTAGAAATTATATGCATAACCATGCAATCCAGCTATGAAGATAATAAGTATTTAGCTCTTCGATAATATAAGGTTAAAGCTTTATAATAATGTGGGGAAACTTTTATATAACAGTTAAGCTCCATTTGTATTGACAAGTTTGTGATGGTGGTAAAGATGAGCAAGGACAGAATGGTAGAGCTATTACAAGAACATTTTGAGTTGAACTTATATGAGGCCAGAGCTTATGTTGCCTTAGTAGCGTTTGGTGTTCTTACACCTGCTGAGTTGGCAAGTGTTTCCGAGGTGCCTGCTCCAAGAACTTACGACGTTCTGAGGAGCCTTGAGAAGAAGGGCTTCGCAATGAATCAGCCAGGAAAGACGAACAAGTACAGGCCAGTACATCCAGCTAACATCCTCGAAAAGTTCATTCAGGAGTGGCAGGAAAGAGTTAAGGAGGAACTTGAGGCAAAGAAGAAGGCTAAGGAGGAGCTACTCGAGCTCATGGCTCCATTAATAGAAACAGAGGTTCCAAAGTACGGGGTCGAGAGGGTTTGGGTCGTCAGGGGAATCAAGAACTCAACCCTTAAGACTAAGGAGATGCTTGAGGAAGTTCAGAATGAGCTTCTCCTTGCAGATGATGGCTTCATAGCAATCAACCTTGAGGACGATATAATTAAGGCCGTTGACAGGGGTGTCAAGGCAAGAATTATCCTAACCAAGAGCCTACTACCCAGAATAAAGGGTTCAAAGATCGTTCAATATGCAAACGATGGAAAGATTGAGCTTAAGGTTCTCGAGAAATTTGACCTTCCAATGCTGGTCTGCGATGAGGAAGTGTTCTTTGCACTTGAAGATCTTGCAGCAAGGTACTTCAATTATGAGACCCAGGTATGGATCAAAGACCACAGGGTCGTCAACTTATTCAAGAAGAAGTTTGAGGAGTACTGGGAGAAGGCAGAGAACGCCTAGAACGCCTAGAGGTACTTAAATTCCTCTTCTTCTGGCCTCTTCTCCCTTATCTTCCAGAAAATTTGGCCCTCTCTCTGGAAGCTCTCAACTTTTCCTTGTTCAGCAAGCCTAAGGAGAAATCTTCTCGTTTCAAGTCTTGAGAGTCCAGTCACTTTGGCTATTTCTTCTTCACTCTTCTCACCACTTTCAAGGACTTTTAGTATCCTTAAGTGCTTCATTTTCCTCCCTCCAGCTTTTTATACCTCTCAATTATTGTTAGTAGCTTCTCCATAGCCTCAAGGTGAGGCTTAAGTTTTTCAACTTCCGTAGGCATTGAATTCGCTAGCTCTTTAAACTTTTCCATTAGAACCTCCTCGATCCCCTTAAGCTCCTTCTTCACCCTCTTTTCCCTATACTCACAAACTGGGCAGAATACCCTGCCATCTTTTTCGAAAAGGGGAGAACCGCACTTAGGACAGTGTTTGTCAAGCATCTTTGCACCTGAAAGTAGTAAAGGTGCTATGACCTTCCTGATTTCTTCATCCGTAATCATCCCATCACCTCCCTGATTAAAGAGAACACCTCTATTACTGCTCTTCTACCAAGCTTTGATCTCGCCACCCTATCGCTAACCTCTGCAATGTCAGCTGCAACGACATTAAATTTCTCAAATATAGCCTCCACGATCTTCATCAGTTCCTTTAGTGTTAACTCTCCATGCTGGAACCTAGCTATCCTGTATTCTGGCCTCAACACATCTAGGTCTATCGTGAGATAAATCTCGTCACCAAGGAATCTCCTAGCTTCATCTATAACCTCAAGTCTATGCTGCTCTAGGTTCATGTATCTCCTCCACCTTCCTCTCACTCTCCTGGTTCTTGGGAGAGCTGGGAATATTTTAACGTTCTTCGTCCATAGCTTTGTTCTTTCAGTGGTAGGAATCATTAAAACTGCCCCTATAACGCTAGCCCTCTCAACTATCTTATCCTTAAGTGCGTAGGCAAGCCATGAAGCATGATCAAAATAATCCTGCATCAAATCAGTGTGGGCATCTATGCTTAATACAGAGCGCGGTTTTAGGATCTGGAGGATACTGTAAGTTCCGGAATGATCACCAACAACGTAAATCCTGTCTTCCCTGGGGTTCTCCGTTATTACATAATCATCTACTAAGCCTTCCCTTCTAAGGAGCCTTGCCACGTACATTACCCCATCCCTGT